>NZ_BAAAMR010000053.1:0-66808 GCF_039529375.1 Actinomadura napierensis | reverse complement strand
GGTGGCGGCCAGGCGCTGGATGGTGCGCCCCGCACCACGGGTCAGCCCGATCACCGCGTCCGCCGGCGCGCGGCGTACCGGTGGATGGACGGCGCGTGCCGGTCGTACAGGCCCGCGAAGGCATCGGGATGGCTCCGGGACCGCTCGATCAGGCGCGCGTCGTCCTCCGGCGGCCAGGGAGCGTCCCCCGGCGGGCTCGCGGTGCCGGCCGGCGGTGCCGGCGCGCCCCGTGGACTGGCTGTCATGCGGCTCCGTCCTCTGCGGTTCGCCGTGCGAGGCGTCGCACGGTCAACCGTCATCACCCGCGGCGCCCCTCGGGGTTCACGCCCCGTCCACGGAACCGGGAACGGTGGGGGATCCGCGAGGCGACAGTTCGCTCACCCAGGGGTGGGAAGGCCCGGGACCGGCTGCATGATGGGGGATGCGTCCCCCCGGCGCGCCCCAAGGACGATCTTGGCAATCCGGACCTTGGTGACGTGTGTTGCGAGTGAGGCGCAGGGTAAGAAGCGGCCCGAGGCAACACGTTACGGGGGTGCGTGGTGCGGACCAGGAATTTCGCCCTTATCGCGGCCGCCCTCCTGCTCGTCTCGGGATGCGGCCACACGGAGAAGAAGCAGGCGCGGACGGCCGGGCACCGGCTCTCGGCCGGCGGGAAGGCGCGGGCGGCTCAGGCGCCGCCGCAGCGCCCGCCCGCGCAGCGGAAGATCGACTGCGACCGGCTCAAGTGCGTCGCGCTGACGTTCGACGACGGCCCCGGCCCCTATACCAACGGGCTGCTGGACGTGCTGAAGAAGGAGGGCGTGCGCGCCACGTTCTTCATCATCGGGCAGAACGTGCACGGCTTCCCGTCCGCAGTGCGGCGCGAGGTCATGGAGGGGCACGAGGTCGGCGACCACAGCTGGGACCATCCGCAGCTCACCGCGATGTCGCCCGCGGCGGTCAAGTCGCAGATCCAGCGCACCCAGGACGCCATCACCAGGGCGTCCGGCGGGGTGAAGCCGACCATCATGCGCCCGCCGTACGGCGCGACGAACAAGCGGGTCGGGCAGACCATCGGGATGCCGCTGATCCTGTGGAGCGTCGACACCGAGGACTGGCGCTACCTGAACACCGCCCGCGACACCCGGGTCGGGATCAAGGAGCCGAAGCCCGGCGGCATCATCCTGTTCCACGACATCCACAAGCCGAGCGTGAAGGCGATCCCGGCGGTCATCGAGGGGCTGAAGAAGCGCGGCTTCACCTTCGTCACGGTGTCGGAGCTGTTCGAGGGCCGGCAGCTGACGCCCGGCCAGACCTACTCCGAGCGGATGCCGCCCAAGCCCGCCTCGCCCGCCCCGGTCACCGCGAGCCCGCCGCCGACCGGCTCGCCCGCCGGCCCGCAGCCGTCGCAGTCCCGCCCGCAGCAGGCCGAAGGCCACTGACCGCGGGACCGGCGTGCCGCCCGGACGCCGTCAGACTCCGCGGCGTTTGGGCGGCGGCATGGGCGGGACGACCTTGCCGGCCACCACGATGTCCTCGGGGACCTCGACGAGTTCGCCGTTGCGGCGGCGCACTTGGAGCGTCTTGTTGGACCAGGATTCGAGTACGCCCACCACGTCGCTGTACTCTCCCGTTGGCAGACGACGGCGCAGCGAGACCCGCTGACCCACGTCCGCGCTACTGATGGACACCACCAGGCGCGCGGCAAAGCGGCCAGACATGTGAGGACCCCCATGTCGAATCGACTGCGCGGTGGTGGCCATACTATTCACAGCGAGCTTGCGGTGAGCCGTGACGTGCGGCGGGGCCGGAAACCCGAGAGGAGTCACTGACGTGACCTACGTCATTGCGCAGCCCTGCGTGGACCTGCTCGACAAGGCATGCATCGAGGAGTGCCCGGTCGACTGCATCTACGAAGGGAAGCGTCAGCTCTACATCCACCCGGACGAGTGCGTCGACTGCGGTGCGTGCGAGCCGGTTTGCCCGGTTGAGGCCATCTACTACGAGGACGACGTCCCCGACCAGTGGAAGGACTTCTACAAGGTGAACGTGGAGTTCTTCGACGACCTCGGCTCGCCCGGCGGCGCCTCCAAGGTGGGGAAGATCGACAAGGACCACCCGATCGTCGCGGCGCTGCCCCCGCAGAGCCAGGAAGACTGAGAACGGTCTAAACCGGCCGGTACGGCGGGTCGCGACCTTTCGGGAGCGTCCCGGCAGGGCGGCCATTGTGGTTCAACGCGTCCGGGCCGTGGTCGACCGCGCACTCCGCGGGAGGCCACGGCCCTGCCGATTCGGGGCGCCCGCGCGCCCCGCCGAGGAGGGCTGGGCCTTGTTCACGCTGCCGGACTTTCCGTGGGACCGGCTGGAGCCGTACAAGAAGCGCGCGGCCGAGCATCCGGACGGCATCGTCGACCTGTCGGTCGGCACGCCCGTGGACCCGACGCCCGAGGCCGTCCGCAAGGCGCTCGCCGAGGCGTCCGACGCGCCCGGCTACCCGGCCACCTACGGCACGCCCGAACTGCGCGGGTCGGTGGCGGGCTGGCTGCGCCGCCGCGCGGGCGTGACCGGCGCGGACCCGGCCGCGGTGCTGCCGGTCATCGGCACCAAGGAGCTGGTGGCGTGGCTGCCGACGCTGCTCGGCGCCGGCCCCGGCGACAAGGTCGTCTTCCCCGAGCTGGCGTACCCGACGTACGACGTGGGCGCCCGGCTGGCCGGCGCGGAGCCCGTCGCGACCGACGGCCTGCTCACGCTCGGCCCGGTCCGGCCGAAGATCGTGTGGGTGAACTCGCCGTCCAACCCGACGGGCAAGGTGCTGCCCGCCGAGCACCTGCGCAAGGTCGTCGAATGGGCGCGCGGGCGCGGCGCGCTCGTGGTCAGCGACGAGTGCTACCTGGAGTTCGGCTGGGACGAGGAGCGCCCGCCGGTCTCGATCCTGCACCCGGACGTGTGCGGCGGCTCCCACGAGGGGCTGCTCGCGGTGAACTCGCTGTCCAAGCGCTCGAACATGGCGGGCTACCGCGCCGGGTTCGTCACCGGCGACCTCGCGGTCGTCAAGCGGCTGCTGGAGGTCCGCAAGCACGCGGGCATGATCGTCCCGGCGCCGGTGCAGGCGGCGATGGTCGCCGCGTTCGACGACGACGGGCACGCCGACGAGCAGCGCGCCCGCTACGCGCGGCGCCGCGCCGACCTGCGCGCCGCGTTCGAGAAGCACGGCTTCCGCATCGACCACTCCGAGGCGTCGCTGTACCTGTGGGCGACGCGGGACGAGCCGTGCTGGGACACCGTCGGGCATCTGGCGTCGCTCGGCGTCCTGGTCGGCCCCGGCGAGTTCTACGGGACGGCCGGCGCCCGGCACGTGCGGATCGCGTTCACCGCCACGGACGAGCGCGTCGCCGCCGCCGTCGCCCGCCTCTGACCCCGGGCGCGCCGAGCCGGTGCGCCGTTCCCGGCCACCGGTGAATACCCGTACTTCCGGATCCCGGGCCCGCCGTCGCGGGTCCGGGTTTTCCGTATGAAACCGGATGTTCCTTCATTACGTCTGATCGCGATATGGGCGTAAGCGGCCACAGTCGGTAGGATCCGCTGGTCTCCGCCCTCCGGGATCGCCGAATCAATGGAGGTATGTCCGTGAATGGGACCGTGCTGGCGCTCGTGCTGGCACTGATCGTCCTCGTGGTCGCGCTCGTCGTGGTGCTCATCGTGGTGCTGTCGCGGCGCAGGCCGGCGCCGCCCGCGCCCGCCGCGCCCCGCGACCCGTTCGCCCCCGAGCAGAGCGTCGCCGGCGACCCCCGCACGCTGAAGGCCGGGGACATGGTCGAGTACCTCGGCACCCGCTACTTCGTGCGCGGCTCGCTGCGGCTGCGCGAGGGCGGCTTCACCTGGTCCGAGCACCTCCTGGACGCCGACACCATCGAGGGCCAGAAGGTGTGGCTGTCGGTGGAGGAGGACCCGGACCTCGAAGTCGTCTACTGGACCGAATGCGACATGGGTGACATGCGTCCCGGCGACCGGAGCATCACCGTCGAGGGCGTCGAGTACCGCCGCGACGAGCACGGGACCGCCGACTACACCAGCGAGGGGACGACCGGCGTGGGCGTCCAGGGCCGCGTCGAGTACGTCGACTACGAGGGGCCGGGCGGGCGCTACCTGTCGTTCGAGCAGTACGGCGGCGGCCAGTGGGAGGCCGGGCTCGGCGAGCGGGTGCCGGCCGGCACCATGACCATCTACCCGGGCAGCGGCTGAATGCGGGCCGTGCTCGACGCCCCCTACCGGGACGCGCGCGCCGACGGGCTGTCGTTCGCGCTCGGCCTGCCGCCGCTGGACGCGCTCGCCGTCCTGCCGGTGGAACGCGGCGGGCTGACCGTCCAGCTGCGGCTGCTCGGCGCGTCCCACCAGGTGATCGCCGGGCCGCTCAGCGAGACGGTGGCGTGCCTGGAGGGGGACGCCGCCGAGCCGCTGCCGGGCAGCACCGCCACGACGCTGACCGGCTGGGACTACCGCTTCACCGCGACGACGGCCGTGCACGACGACGACGCGGCGTTCGGGCGGGCCGTCGACGCGGTCTGCGCGCGGCTCGCTGACCGCGGCGACGCGCTGACCGGCGCGTTCCCCGGTTCCCGGCACGCCGTCACCGCCCTCGCCCTGGACGGCGCGCCCCCCGGCATGGTCCCGGCGGGCAGGGGTTCGGCGGGCAGGGTTCCGGCGGGCAGGGCTCCGGACGGCGCAACCCCGGGCGGCACCGGGCCGAGGGCCGGGATCGGCTGGCGGACCTGGCACGCCTACCCCCAGACCAGGGAGATCGTGATGACGCGGAGCCGTTTGGTGAGACCTACATGAACAGGACGTACCGGGCCCTGGCCGGCGGGTTCGCCGCCGCCCTGCTGGCCGTGTCGCTCGGCGGCTGCGGCGACTCGCAGTCGTCGTGGATCGGCAAGAAGTACCACAAGGTCGGGACGAACACGTTCCAGGCGTCCCAGCCGCCGCGGACGGTCGCGTCGGCGATCAACCGCAAGTTCAAGGCGATCGACCGGGTGGACGACATGGCCACGTACGGCTCGCGCGGCGGGGTGTTCCTGCGCTACCCGAAGCTGGTCGTCGGGGTGACGCCGTCCGGGGCCGGCAGCCACATCACCATCGACAAGCCGTCGGGCGGCTACAACCGCTACTACTCCCATGTCGGCCACCGCTGGAGCGCGCCCGGCAGCGGCGGCTGGAACAAGCACGGCATCGCGTCCTTCCGCGGCGGCGGTCCAGGGTCGGGCAAATGAGGAGCAACGGATGAACGACATGGCGCATGACATCGGCGCGACCTTCGCCTACGGCGCGGTCGGCATCGCGCTGATGGCGATCGGCTACCTGGTGGTGGAGGTGACGACGCCCGGCCGCCTCGGCCACCAGATCTGGACCGAGGGCAACAAGGGCGCCGCCCTGCTGCTCGGCGAGAAGCTCCTCGGCGTCGGCGCGATCGTCACCACCGCGATCGTCACCAGCGACAACGACCTGAGCGACGGTCTGGTCGACACCGCCGTCTACGGCGCGATCGGCATCGTGCTGATGGTCGCGGCGTTCTACTTCCTCGACCTGATCACGCCCGGCAAGCTGGGCGCGACGCTCGTCAACGGCGAGACGATCCACCCGGCGGGCTGGGTGGTCGCCGCCGCCGACGTCGCCGTCGCCGCGATCGTGGCCGGGGCGGTCTCCTGACCTCCCGCGACCTCGGCGAAGCGCCTCCGCCGCCCGCCGCGGCGGAGGCGCCCGCCACCGTTCCGCAAATCCCCGCCCCGGACGAGTCGGAAGCCGGCGCCCCGGACGCGCCGGAGACCGGTGCCGGGACGGCGCCCGCCAGGCTGGGCGCGCCCGCGCGGGTGGCGCGCGCCCTCGTCCTGGCGGCCGTGTTCACCTGCGCGGCCTGCGGCCTGGTGTACGAGCTGGCGCTCGTCGCGCTCGGCAGCTACCTGGTCGGCGACTCGGTCACCCAGGCGTCGATCGTGCTGTCGGTCATGGTCTTCGCGATGGGCATCGGGTCGCTGCTGGCCAAGCCGCTGCAGAAGCACGCCGCCGCCGCGTTCGCGATCGTCGAGGGCCTGCTGGCGCTGGCCGGCGGCCTGTCGGTGCTCGCGCTGTACGCGGCGTTCTCCTGGCTCGACCTGTACGTCCCGGCGCTGGTGGTGATCGCGTTCACGGTCGGCGGGCTGATCGGCGCGGAGATCCCGCTGCTGATGACGCTGCTGCAGAAGATCCGCAAGCAGGACGCGGGCAGCGCCGTCGCCGACCTGTTCGCCGCCGACTACGTGGGCGCGCTGGTCGGCGGGCTCGCCTTCCCGTTCGTGCTGCTGCCGACGTTCGGGCACATCAAGGGCGCGCTGCTGGTCGGCGTCGTGAACGCGGTCGCCGGCGTCGCGGTGGTCCTGTGGCTGTTCCGCCGCCGGCTCGGCCGCCTCGCGCGGGTCGGCATCGGCCTCGGCATGGTGGCGGTGCTGGCCGTCCTCGGCACGACGTACGCGCTCGCCGACCGGATCGAGGTGACCGCGCGGCAGGCGCTGTTCCAGGACCCGATCGCGCTGGCGAAGGACACCCCGTACCAGGAGATCGTGATCACCAAGAAGATCACGCTCGCGGGCGGCACCGACCTGCGCCTGTTCCTGAACGGCGACCTGCAGTTCTCCTCGGCGGACGAGTACCGGTACCACGAGTCGCTCGTCCACCCGCTGATGTCCGGCCCGCACGGCAACGTGCTGATCCTCGGCGGCGGGGACGGGCTGGCGCTGCGCGAGGTGCTGCGCTACCCGGACGTCAGCAGCGCGACCCTGGTCGAGCTCGACCCGGAGATGCTGCACCTCGCCCGCACCTACAAGGCGCTGGTGTCGCTCAACCACCGCTCCCTCGAGGACCCGCGCGCCCACGCTGTCAACGCCGACGCGTTCACCTGGCTGCGCGGCCAGACCCGCCGGTTCGACGCCGTCATCGTGGACATGCCCGACCCCGACGACGTCCCGACCGCGAAGCTGTACTCCGTCGAGTTCTACGGCCTGGTCAAGCGGGTCCTGGCGCCCGGCGGCCGGATGGTCGTCCAATCCGGTTCGCCGTACTTCGCGCCGAAGTCGTTCTGGAGCATCCAGAAGTCCATCGCCGCGGCGGGCCTCGCCACCACCCCGTACCACGTGGACGTGCCGAGCTTCGGCGACTGGGGCTTCGTCCTCGCCGCGCCCACCGCGCGGCCGCCCGCGCTCGCGCTGTCCCGCGACGTCCCGCCGCTGCGCTTCCTCGACCCGGCGGTCCTGCAGGCCGCGTCCGTCTTCCCCAAGGACCGCCGCTCCCGCGACGTCGACGTCAACACCCTCGTCCACCCCCGCCTCGTCCAGTACGAGGGCCAGGAGTGGAAGGACTCCTAAGCGCGGTCGGTGGAGGTGCGGATGGCCTTGTCGACGGCGTGCTGGAACGACGAGACGAGTGACTGGATCATCAGGGGCTTGAGCTTGCCGGCCAGCTCCATCAGCCGGTCGCGTTCCTCGGGGGAGCGGCCGCTCTCCCGGTAGGGGCGGACGACGGTGTCCTGGAAGACCTGCTGCAGTTCGGCCGCCAGTGCGGTGGTGTGGCGTTCGACGGCCTCGTGCGAGGCGACCAGGGTGTCCAGCGGCATGGGGAGGGCGGCCAGTTCGGCGCTGATGCCGAGCAGCGCCGGCATGACGACGCGGACGGTCTCCGGCGCGACGTGCTCGACGACGCCGAGCGCCGCGAGGCGCTGGAGGGTGTCGTCGTCGAGGTGGCGCCCGGCGCGGCGGTCCAGCTCGTGGCGGTCGAGGTCCTCGGGGTGTTCCGGTGCCCACGGGGACAGCAGCGCGCGCTGCAGCGCGAGGTCCTCGGCGGGGGCGTCCAGCGGGATCTTCCGCAGGTGCTTCTCGATGGCGGCGAGGGTCAGGCCGAGCGACTGGAGTTCCCGGACGAGTTCGAGCCGCGCGAGGTGGTCGGTGCCGTAGAGGCCCGTCCGGCCGCGCAGCCGGGGCGGGGGCAGCAGGCCGCGTCCGGCATAGAAGCGCACCGTGCGGACGGTCACTCCCGCGCGCGCGGCCAGCTCGTCCACGGTGAGATCCATAGCCGCTCCTTTGACGTGACAGTGCTGGTGTTACATTAAAGCTGTATCAGCACGCACTTACCGAGGGAGACCGCCGGATGGAACGGGAGATCTTCACCGCGGAGCACGAGGCGTTCCGCGACATGGTCCGCGCCTTCATCGAGAAGGAGATCGCGCCGTACCACGAGCAGTGGGAGAAGGACGGCATCGTCTCCCGCGACGTGTGGCTCGCCGCCGGCCGGCAGGGCCTGCTCGGCATCGACATGCCCGAGGAGTTCGGCGGCGGCGGCAACTCCGACTACCGCTACTACGTCATCCTCAACGAGGAGTTCGCGAAGGCGGGCGTGCACGGCCCCGGGTTCTCGGTGCACAACGACATCAACGGCGGCTACCTGCGTCAACTTTGTACTACCGAGCAGCAGGCGCGCTGGTTCCCCGGCTACTGCTCCGGCGAGATCATCACCGGCATCGCGATGACCGAGCCCGCCGCCGGCTCCGACCTGCAGGGCATCAAGAGCACCGCGGTCAAGGACGGCGACGACTACGTCCTGAACGGCTCCAAGACGTTCATCTCCAACGGCATCCTGGCCGACCTGGTGATCGTCGTGGCGAAGACCGACCCGTCCGCCGGCGCGAAGGGCGTCAGCCTCCTCGCCGTCGAGCGCGGCATGAAGGGCTTCGAGCGCGGCCGCAACCTCGACAAGGTCGGCATGCACGCGCAGGACACCGCCGAGCTGTTCTTCGACAACGTCCGCGTCCCCAAGGAGAACCTCCTCGGCGAGGAGGGCATGGGCTTCATCTACCTGATGACGAACCTGGCCCGCGAGCGGCTGTCCATCGGCGCCACCGCGATGGCCGCCGCCGAGTCGGCGTTCGAGCAGACCCTGGAGTACTGCAAGACCCGCGAGGCGTTCGGCCGCCCGATCGGCAAGTTCCAGCACAACCGGTTCACGCTCGCCGAGATGAAGACCGAGCTGACCGTCAGCCGCTCCTTCACCGACGACTGCATCGTCAAGGAGAGCAAGGGCGAGCTGAGCGTCGACGAGGCCGCGATGCTCAAGTACTGGAACACCGAGCTGCTCAAGCGCGTCGTGGACCGCTGCCTCCAGTTGCACGGCGGCTACGGCTACATGATGGAGTACCCGATCGCGAAGGCCTACCAGGACGTCCGCATCCAGACGATCTTCGGCGGCACCACCGAGATCATGAAGGAGATCATCGGCCGCGGCCTCGGCGTCTGACCCCCTGCGCCCCGCACCGGGCGGTGGCGGACGCCTCCACGCCACCGCCCGCACGGGCCGGCCCCGGCCAGATCCCGTCCGCGGCGGCATGGGCGCGGTCTGGCGGGCCCGCGACGACCTGCTCGGACGCGACGTCGCGGTGAAGGAGATCCTGCTGCCGCACGGCCTCGACGAGGCGGGCCTCGCCGCCGTGCGGGGCGGGCGCTGCAGGAGGCGCGCGGCCGCGCAGGTCCGCCACCCGGCCGTCGTCACGATCCACGACGTCGTCATGGAGGACGGCCACCCGTGGATCGTGATGGAGCTCGTCCGCGCCTCGTCGCTGGATGACCGGCTCCGAGCGTCCGGCCCGCTGCCGGTCGCCGAGCCCGCCCGGCCGCCGCGCGTTCACCGGCTCGGCGCCCGGCGTCGTCGACGCCGCGGTGCCGGCCGGCACGCCCGCGCCGCAGCACCGCTCCGGCCCGCTCGGCCCGCTGATCACCGCACTGCTGTCGCGAGACCCGGCCGCCCGCCCGGACGCCGCAGCCGCCGCCGCCCGCCTCACCGCCATCGCGGCGGGGGCCCTGGCCAGGCGAAGGAAGGGGCCACCCGCGCGGACGACGTCGCCTCCGAGCCGCCTGAGCCTCCGCACTCGGCCCGCCCTCCGGCCGGTGTCTTCGACGGCATACTTGCGGGCTTCCTCGGTTCGCCGCCTCCCCGGGCGTCCGGAAAGGCCGGGGGCCGGGAGCATCCTGCACGGCGTTCCACGTGGCCGCCATCGGCGGATTCGCGGTGTGGGGGATCAACGACCTGAGGCCGAAGGGCGGCGGTGGCCATCTGAGCCCAATCCCTGGCTCTCCGCCTGACCACCTATGCCAAGCGGGCGGATGCGATCGTGGCCTATCGCGACGCGTCTCATAGCGCGAGCGACACCGCGGACGGCGCGCGTGGCGCCTCCTTCCTGACGGTGCGGCAGGTCGGTGATGAGTCGTCGGTCGCGGCCGGGTGGGCGGCTGCCGCGATCGCGCGGGCGGGATCCTGACGCTCGGCCTCCGTCAGATGTTCGCGGGGTGTCGCTGAGACGGGGGCTCGCTACCCGGGAACGAGCGCCGGCGGCGGCGCGGCCGGTCCGAGGTCTGGCGGCCGGGGTCCGCGTTCATCCCTGCGGACCAATGCCGCGCGCCCGGGACCGCCCGACCTGCGCATGTGAGAAACCGTGCGGCCGGGCCCTTTTCATTCTGTCGACCGAAGACGTGCGTCCCCTTCCCTCTTTACGCTCCAGAGAGCAGGCCGTCAATGGCCGAACGGAATGGATGGATGCATGAGTCGAGCGTTGATCGTCGCAAAAATCCGGCATGGCGCCGAGCGGGACGTCGCGCGGGTCTTCGCGGATTCCGACGCCGGGCCGCTTCCGCGGGACGCCGGAGTCCTGGAAAGATCGCTCTACGTCCTGAACGATCTCTATGTCCATGTCGTGGATTTCGAGCGGGAAATCGACGAGAGCATGGAATCGCTGCGCGGCCGGCCGGAATTCCGGGACATCGGTCGCCGGCTCGAACCGTACATCGCCGCCTACGACCCGGAGACCTGGCGCTCCCCGAAGGACGCGATGGCGCGCCGGTTCTACCACTGGCAGGCCTGAGATGGCGGCGCGGAACGAGGATTGGACGGCCTGCCCGGGCTGCCGGCGCCTGCTCTATTCGAAAAGGCTGGAGCGCGAGCACCACGTCTGCCGGGAATGCGGCCACGTACTCCGGGTCGGCGCCCGCAGGCGAATAGAACTGCTCGCCGATCCGGGGACGTTCGCCGAGTTCGGAGCGGAGGTGTCCGGCCGGGACCCGCTCGGATTCGTGGACCGGCGCCCCTATGCGGAGCGTCTCGCCGAAGCGGCCGAGGCGACCGGCGAACGCGAGGCGGTCGTCTGCGGCACGGCGGAACTGCATGGGCACCCCGTGGTCCTGGCCGTCCTGGACTTCTCCTTCATGGGCGGGAGCATGGGCACCGGCGCGGGGGAGAAGGTGACCCTGGCCGCCGAGCGCTCCCTGCGGGACGCGACCCCGCTGATCGTCGTCACCGCGTCGGGCGGGGCGCGGATGCAGGAGGGGATCCTCTCGCTCCTGCAGATGGCCAAGACGAGCCAGGCCATGGCGCGGCTCCACGAGGCGGGCGTCCTGTCGGTCTGCCTGCTGACCGACCCCACCTACGGCGGCGTCAGCGCGTCGTTCGCCATGCTCGGCGGGATCGTGCTGGCCGAGTCGCAGGCGATGGTCGGCTTCGCCGGCCCGCGGGTCGTCGAGCAGACCATCCGGCAGCAGCCGCCGCCCGGCTTCCAGACCAGCGAGTTCCTGCTGGAGCACGGGCTGGTGGACCGGGTCGTCCCGCGCGCCGAGACGCGGTCGCTGCTGGGCCGGCTGCTCGCCCTGCACGAGCGGGCGCCGGGCGTCGCGGCGGCCGGCTCGGTGGCGGCCGGCGCGGTGGCGCCCCGGCGCCCCCGCGAGGCGGACCCGTGGCAGGTCGTCCAGGAGGCGCGGGACGGCGCCCGCCCGACGGCGCTCGACTACCTCCGGGACGCCTTCGACGACTTCGTGGAGCTCCACGGGGACCGCGCCTTCGCCGACGACCCGGCGATCGTGGCGGGGGTGGCCCGCATCGAGGGCAGGCCTGTCGTCGTCATCGGCCACCAGAAGGGCCATGACACCAGGGAGCTCATCGCGCGCAACTTCGGCATGCCCCATCCGGAGGGCTACCGGAAGGCGCTGCGCATGCTCGACCACGCGGCCCGGTACCGCCTGCCGGTCGTCACGCTCATCGACACCGCCGGCGCCTTCCCCGGCGTCGAGGCCGAGGAGCGCGGGCAGTCCGCCGCGATCGCCGAGCTCATCATGCGGTCGAGCCGGCTGCCCGTCCCGATCGTGTCGGTGGTGACCGGCGAGGGCGGCAGCGGCGGCGCGCTGGCGCTGGCCACGGGGGACCGGCTGCTGATGCTGGAGCGGAGCTTCTACTCGGTGATCAGCCCGGAGGGCTGCGCGGCGATCCTGTGGCGGTCGCCGCAGGCCGCGCCGCAGGCGGCCAGGGCGCTGCGGATCACCGCCGGCGACCTGCTGGAACTCGGCGTCGCCGACGGTGTGGTCGCCGAGCCCCCGGGGGGCGCGGGGGCCGAGCCGCTGGCGATGGCGGGCATCCTGCGCCACGCGGTGCTGAGCACGCTGGCGCGGTTCGACGGGACGGACCCGGACGAACTGGTCGCCGCCCGCCACGAGCGCTTCCGGCGGATCGGGAGCCTCCCGGCCGTACCGACGGGGACGGGGACCCATGACTGAGATCAGGGCACTGCTCGGCGACATGGCCGAACTGGTGGCGGAGCTTCCGGGGCCGGTGCGGCGGGTCCTGGTGCGCTCCGCCGACCACGAACTCGAGATCGAGTGGGCCGAGCCGGCCGTGCCCGCGCAGGCGCGGCCCGAGCAGACGCCAGGTCCGACGGCCGTCGCGTCGCCGGCCGAACCGATCGAGCCGGCGGACCCGGGCCATGCTGTCACGGCTCCGCTGGTCGGCACCTTCTACCGCTCGCCGCAGCCGGGCGCGGCCCCCTTCGTCGAGGTGGGCGACCTGGTCGACGCCGGGCAGACCGTGGCGATCGTCGAGGCGATGAAGCTCATGAACACCATCGGCGCCGACGTCGCCGGACGCGTGGCCGAGATCTGCGTGGACGACGCCGCGCCCGTCGAGTTCGACCAGCCCCTGATGAGGATCGAGCCGGCCGGCGCCGGCGAGGCAGCGTGAGGTGACCGTGTTCAAGAGGCTGCTCATCGCCAACCGCGGCGAGATCGCGCTCCGCGTCGCCCGGACGTGCCGGGAGCTCGGCATCGAGGTGGTGGCGGTGCACTCCAGCGCCGACGCCGACTCCCCCGTCGTGCGGCTGGCCGACGACGCCGTCCGGATCGGCCCGCCCGCCGCGGCCGACAGCTACCTGAACATCCCCGCGGTGATCGAGGCCGCCCGGATCACCGGTGCCGACGCCGTCCACCCCGGCTACGGGTTCCTGTCGGAGGACGCCGACTTCGCGGAGATCTGCGCGCTGGAGGGGCTCACCTTCGTGGGGCCGCGCCCGCCCGTGATGAAGCGGCTCGGCAACAAGGCCGTGGCCCGCGCGCTCATGACGGAGGCGGGGCTCCCGCTGCTGCCGGGGACGCTGGAACCGGTGTCGGACGTGCTGGAGGCCGCGCGCGTCGCCGAGCGGATCGGCTACCCGGTGATCATCAAGGCCGCGGCGGGCGGCGGCGGGCGGGGGATGACCGTCGTGCACGACCCGGCGGACCTCCCGGAGGCGTTCCGGTCGACCGTCGCCGTCGCGCACGCCGTCTTCCGGGATCCGACCGTCTACGTCGAGCGCTACCTGTCCGGCGCGCGCCATATCGAGGTGCAGATCCTCTGCGGAGGTGAGGGCACGGGAGTCCATCTCGGAGAACGCGACTGCTCCATTCAGCGCCGCCACCAGAAACTCATCGAGGAGGCCCCGTCGACCCGGCTGGACCGGAATCTGCGCGAGGAGATCGGCGCGGCCGCACTGCGCGGTGCGCTCTCGGTCGGCTACACCGGGGCCGGGACCGTCGAATTCCTGCTCGACGACGCCGGCAATTTCTATTTCATGGAAGTGAACGCGCGGATCCAGGTCGAGCATCCGGTGACGGAGATGGTGACGGGAATCGACCTCGTCCGCGAGCAGATCCTCATCGCCGCCGGCGTTCCGTTCGAACTCGACCAGGGTGATGTGTCGATCGGCGGCGCGGCGGTCGAGTGCCGGATCAACGCCGAGGACCCCGCCCGCGATTTCGCCCCGTCACCCGGAATGCTGGAAATCTTCGAGCCGCCGAGCGGCCCGGGGGTCAGGGTGGATTCGGGCTACCGGTCGGGGATGCGCGTCAGCCCCTATTACGACTCGCTGGTCGCCAAGCTGATCGCCTGGGCGCCCGATCGCGACACCGCGCTCGCACGCATGGACCGGGCCCTGGAGGAATTCCGGATCGAGGGCGTCGCGACCACGGTGGGCCTGCACCGCGCGATCGTCAACGACCCCGTCTTCCGGGCGGGCGACCACGACCTGAATTTCATTCGCCAGTTCACGAGCCCGCACGACGGCGCGCTCGTTTCCTGAACATCGGGAGGACCGAACGACCATGAACGCATTCACGCTGCCCGACCTGATGGAGATCCTCACTGAGAAGGCGGGGCTGCCGCGCGACGCCGTCAGCACCGACGGCTCCGCGACGCTCACCGACGTCGGCCTGGACTCGCTCGCCTTCCTGCAGTTGCAGGCCGAGATCGCCGACCGCTACGGCTTCGAGCTGGAGGACGCGCGCCCCGACGACGCGTTCGCGCGGATGGTCGAGCGGATCAACGAGAACCTGTCCCGCCGGGAGGCGGTGTGAGCGGGCACACCGACAACTCGGTCCTCATCGCCGCGCCCCTCGACCTGGTCTGGGAGATGACCAACGACCTGGAGTCGTGGCCCGGCCTGTTCACCGAGTACGCGGCGGTCGAGATCCTCGGGCGCGCCGGCCGCACCGTCACCTTCCGGCTCGCCATGCATCCGGACGACAACGGCGTGGCGTGGAGCTGGGTGTCGGAGCGGACGCCCGACCGGGACGCGCTGGAGGTCCGTGCGCGCCGGGTCGAGCCGGGGCCCTTCGAGTACATGGACATCCTGTGGACCTACGCCGCGGAGGGGACGGGGACCTGGATGCGCTGGATCCAGGACTTCCGCATGCGCCCGGACGCGCCCGTCGGCACCGCGGCGATGACCGACCGGATCAACGCCAACACCCCGCTCCAGATGGAGGCCATCAAGCGGCGCATCGAAGCGGCCGTCCCCGCCGGGGGCGCGCGGTGACGACGGCCTTCGTGTTCAGCGGCCAGGGTGCGCAGCGCGCGGGCATGGCCGAGGCCTGGGCGGACGATCCGGCGGCGGCGCGGCTGTTCGCGGCGGCGTCGGACGTCCTCGGGCACGACCTGGCCGCCGCCGCGTCCGCCCCCGGCGGCCTCGGCCGCACCGAGGTGGCGCAGCCGCTGCTGTTCGTCTGCGGGGTGGCGGCCCACCGGGCGCTCGGCGAGCACGGCGTGCGGCCCGGGGCGGTGGCGGGCCACAGCCTCGGCGAGTTCGCCGCGCTCGTCGCGGCCGGCGCGCTGGACTTCGAGGAGGCGCTGGCCGTGGTCGCCCGGCGGGCGGCCGCGATGTCCGCGGCCTGCGCCGCGGCACCGGGCGCGATGTGCGCGGTCGTCGGCCCGGACGCGGTGGAGCTGGCCGCCGCCGCGTGCGCCCTGTGCGAGCCGGGCGAGACGCTGGTGGTGGCGAACCGCAACGGGCCCCAGCAGGTCGTGCTGTCGGGCACCGAGACCGCCGTGGCGCGCGCCGAGGCGGCGATCCGGGGCCGGGGCGGCCGGGCCGTGCGGCTGAAGGTCGAGGGCGCGTTCCATTCGGCCCTCATGGAACCGGCGTCGCACGCCCTCGCGGGCGCGCTCGCCGGCCTGACCTGGCACGCCCCGGACTGCTGGGTGATCCCCAACGTCACCGGCGAGCCGACCCGCGATCACGGGCTGCTGGCGGAGCTGCTCGGCCGGCACCTGCTCTCGCCCGTGCAGTGGGCCCGCACCGCCGGGGCCCTGATCCGGCTCGGGACCGGGCGGGTCGTGGAATGCGGCCCGAAACCGGTCCTGACGGCGCTGCTCCGCGGCTGCGGCCTCGCGGCCTCCTACCGCCTCGCGTACTCGCCCGAGGCCGTCCGGACGACCGCCGAAGCACTCCAGCCCGTGGCCTGACCGAACCTCAAGAGGACCAACAGTGGACATCGCAACCATCTCCATGGACGACGTGCCCGCCAACCGGAAACGCGGCGGGGACATCCGGACCCTCCTGTCGCCCACCACCGCCGGGGCGACCTCCGGTTTCCTCGGCACCCTGACCCTCGCCCCCGGCGAGGTGGTCCGAGAGCACTGGCACCCCTACTCGGAGGAGTTCCTCTTCTGCGTCAGCGGCGCCGTCGCGATCAGGCTGGACGGCGAGCGGCGGCGGCTGGCGGCCCGGCAGGGGCTGCTCGTCCCGATCGGGGTGCGGCACCGGCTCGTCAACGAGGGGACCGGGCCGGCGTTCTTCGTCTTCCAGCTCGGCCCGCTCGCGCCCCGGCCGGAACTCGGCCACGTCGACACCGAGCCGCTGACCGAGGTCGTCGGATGAGCGGCCCGCGGCGCGTCGTGCTGACCGGGATCGGCGTGGTGGCCCCCGGCGGGACCGGACGCCGGGCCTTCTGGGAGCTGCTGACCGAGGGCCGCACCGCGACCCGCAGGATCACGCTGTTCGACCCGGAGCAGTTCCGGTCGCAGATCGCGGCCGAGTGCGACTTCGACCCGCTCGCCCTCGGCCTCACCCGGCAGGAGGTCTTCCGCAACGACCGGTTCGCGCAGTTCGCCATGGTCGCGGCGGACGAGGCCGTGGCCGACAGCGGGCTCGGCGAGCGGGAGTCCCGGCTCGACCACGACCGGCTCGCCGTCTGCCTCGGCAGCGCGGTCGGTGCCACCACCCGGCTGGAGGACGAGTACGCGCTGGTGAGCGACGGCGGCCGGGACTGGCTGGTCGACCCCGGGTACGCGTCCCGGTTCCTGTACAACGCGCTCGTCCCGAGCAGCGTGGCGAGCGAGATCGCCTGCCGGTTCCGCGCGCACGGGCCGGCGACGGTGGTCTCCACCGGCTGCACGTCCGGGATCGACGCGGTCGGCCACGCGCAGCAGCTGATCCAGGACGACGAGGCGGACGTCGTCCTGGCCGGGGCCGCCGACGCGCCGATCTCCCCGATCTCGGTCGCCTGCTTCGACGCGATCCGGGCCACCAGCGCCCGCAACGACGATCCCGAGCACGCCTCCCGGCCGTTCGACGCGACCAGGGACGGCTTCGTGATGGGCGAGGGCGCGGCCGTGCTCGTCCTGGAGGAGTACGGGCACGCCCTCCGGCGCGGCGCGCCCGTCTACGCCGAGGTCGCCGGCTACGCCAACCGCTGCAACGCCTTCCACATGACGGGTCTGCGCCCGGACGGCGCCGAGATGTCGCGGGCGATCGACGACGCGCTGGACCAGGCTCGGGTCGACCCGGCCGCGGTGAGCTACGTCAACGCGCACGGCTCCGGCACGAGGCAGAACGACGTCCACGAGACCGCGGCGTTCAAGCGCAGCCTCGGGGAGCACGCGTACGCGGTGCCGGTGAGCTCCATCAAGTCGATGGTGGGGCACTCGCTCGGGGCCATCGGCTCCATCGAGGTGGCCGCGTGCGCGCTGGCGATCAGGCACGGCGTGGTGCCGCCGACGGCGAACTGGGAGAAGCGCGACCCCGAGTGCGACCTGGACTACGTGCCCAAGACGGCGCGGGAGCACCGCGTCGACGTGGCGCTGTCGGTCGGCAGCGGGTTCGGCGGCTTCCAGTCGGCGATCGTGCTGTCCCGGCCTGGGATGGCGGCATGACGCGCGCCGTCGTCACCGGGCTCGGCGTGGTCGCGCCGAGCGGGAACTCCGTCGCCGAGCACTGGCGGTCCACGCTGGCCGGCGAGCTCCGCGTGCGCCGCATCGAGCGCTTCGACCCGGCGCGCTACTCCACCACGCTGGCCGGCCAGCTCACCGGGTTCCGGCCCGAGGAGCACGTGGACGAGCGGCTCCGCGTCCAGACGGACCTGTGGACCTGGACCGCGCTGGCGTCGGCCGCGCAGGCGCTCGACGATGCCGGGTACGACCCGTCCGCCCACGATCCGTACCGCACGTCGGTGATCCTCGGGAGCGGCTCCGGCGGCAACGAGTTCGGGCAGCGCGAGATCCAGGCTCTGTGGAGCCGCGGGCGCCGGGCGGTGGGGGCGTACCAGTCCATCGCGTGGTTCTACGCGGCGAGCACGGGCCAGGTCTCGATCAAGCACGGGACGAAGGGGCCGTCGGGCGTCGTGGTGTCCGACGCCGCCGGGGGCATCGACAGCCTGGGATGGGCCCGTCGGGTGCTGCGCCGCGGCGCCGCCGCGGTCATCGCCGGCGGCACCGAGGCGCCCATCTCCCCGTACGCGCTGACCTGCCAGTGCGCCTCGGGGCTGCTGTCGACGGCCGGCGACGCCCGGCGCGCCTACAAGCCCTTCGACGTGGACGCCAACGGCCATGTGCCGGGCGAGGGCGGCGCCGTCCTCCTCGTCGAGGACGCCGCGTCCGCACGGGCAAGGGGAGTACCGCACATCTACGGTGAGGTGGCCGGGTACGCGGCGACCCACGACGCCCACCACTACCAGGACCCCGCCGTCGACGGGCACCAGCTTGGCCGGGCGATGGCGCGCGCCCTCACCGACGCCGGGATCACGGCGGACGAGGTGGACCTCGTCGTGGCGGACGCGGCCGGGCGGCCCGACCAGGACGCGGCGGAGGCCGCCGCGCTGCGCGGGGTGTTCGGGCCGGGCGGCGTTCCCGTCACGGCGCCGCAGGGGCTCGTCGGACGGCTGGTCGCGGGCGGCTCCGCGCTGAGCGTCGTGACCGCCCTGCTCGCGATGCGCGACGGGGTGGCGCCGGCCGTCGGCAACCTGGACGAGCCCGATCCCCGCCACGGGCTCGACCTCGTCACCGAGCCGCGGCACCTGCCGATCGGCACGGCCATGGTGGTGAGCCGCGGCCACGGGGGCTTCAACAGCGTGCTGGTGCTGCGCGGAGCCGCCCCGTGAGGGGCACCGGCACCGGCCCGGACGACCCCGCCGGGCAGGGCGACCCCACCGGGCAGGGCGACCCCACCGGGCACATCGACTCGCTGCTGGCGGAGATCGTGTCCCGCGCGAACCGGCGGCTGCGGCGCATCGACCGGCTGCAGCGCTTTCTGAGCGCCTACATCGGCTTCTCACCCCTGACACCCCCGCACCTCTACGCCTACAGGAAGGACATGAACGATGGAACGGCATGCGCTCGCTTTCCGGATCAAGCCCGGGACCCAGGACCAGGTGCGTGATCTGCTCTCCGGCTACCGGGCCCCCGCCCTGGAGGCCGACGACGGCACGAGGCTCCTCGGCACGGCCGTCTTCCTGCACGGCGACCTCGTCGTCCGGGTGATGGAGTTCGAGGGCGACCTCGGCACGGTGGCGCGGCACCTGTCGGCGGACCCGGTGATCCGGGAGGTGGAGCGGGGGCTGATCCCGTACCTGGCCGACTCCTACGACCCGGCGGACGCCGTGCAGCGGCGGGAGTTCTTCGCCCGCAGGCTCACCGAGCGGCTGGCGCACCGCGGCTCGGCCAACGAGGGCAAGGGCGCGCGGCACGCCCTGCTGTACCCGGTCAAGCCGGGCATGGCGGACGTCGCCGCCAGGGTCCTCGCCGCCGCGGAGGACCCGCCGCTGCAGGCCGGGGCGACCACCCTGTGCAGCACCTCGGTGTTCCGGAAGGGCGACGTCCTGGTGCGGGTCTTCGAGATCGACGGGGACGTCGGCGAGCTGGTCGCCGGGCTGGCGCAGGCCGTCGAGGTGCACGAGGTGGGCCGGCGGATGGCCGGCCTGTTCGACGGCGCCTACGACTTCACCACCGCCGCGGGCCTGGAGAAGTTCTTCACCGACAACCTGATGGCCACCGTGACGGATCGGCGGGCCGGCGCGTGAGCGGCCGCGGCGGCGCCGCGGTCCTCGGGACCGGCGCGATGGGCAGCGGGATCGCCGTCCGGCTCGCCGAGGCGGGCCGCGCGGTCCGCACCTGGAACCGGACGGCCGGACGCGCGGACGTCGGCCACCCGGGGGCGGAGCCGTGCGAGACCCCGGAGAAGGCGCTGGCCGGCGCGGACCACGTGCTGCTGGTGCTGAGCGACGACCGGGCCCTCCGCGAGGTCGTCGGCGTCGTGGCCGGCGCGGTGGCCGAGGCGGACCGGCCGCCGCTGGTCCTCGCCCTCGGCACCGTCGCCTCCGCGACCGTCCGGGACCTCGCCACCCGCGTGCCGCTGCTCGACGTCGGCATGCTGGGCAACCCGATGCACGCCCGCACGGGCGACCTGCGACTCTACGTCGGCGGGGACGCGGACCGGGTGGAGGCGGCCCGGCCGCTGCTCGACGACCTCGGCAAGGACGTCCGGCACGTGGGACCGCTCGGCGCCGGGATGGACCTCAAACTGGCGCTCAACCTGCTCATGGGCCTGGAGATGCAGGCGCTCGCCGAGGTCGCGGCGCTCGCCGGGCGGCTCGGGCTCGACCGGCGGAGCGTCCTGGAGATCGTCGGCGGCAGCGGCTTCGCCTCGCCCGTCATGCGGTTCAAGGGGACGCGGATGGCCGCCGGCCGGTACGGGGACCCCGACTTCCGGCTCGCGCTGATGACCAAGGACCTCGGGCTCGCCGCCGCCGCGGCGGACGCCGCCGGGCCGGCACTGCCGATGACCGGCGCGGCCCTGCGGTCCCACGAGGCGGCCTGCGCGGACGGCTGGGGCGACCACGACTGCGCGGCGATCGCCGCCGCGCTGGACGGGGGAGGTCCCGGTGATCATTGACGTGCACGCGCACCTCTCGCCGCCGGAATCGGCGCGGCGTTACCCGATGCCGCCGTCGCTGACGGACGTGGACGCCATGCTCGACGCCAGGAGCGAGGCGGGCATCGACCTCACGGTCATCGGCAGCCCGGTCGGCGCGGGCGCGATGATGCGGGTCCCCGGCGTCGACAACTACCGGCAGCCCGCCGACCGGCTGCGGGCCCTGCACGACTGGACCGCCGCGCTGGTCGCCCGGTTCCCCGAGCGGCTGCGCGCCTACGCCTACGTCAACCCGCTCGGGTCCGAGGCCGAGCTGCGGGCGGCGGACGAGACCGTGCGGGACCCGGCGTTCGTCGGCTTCGTCATCAACTCCAGCGTCCGGGGCCGGTTCCTGGACGACCCCGCCGCCGACGGATTCTTCGCGCTGGCCGCCGAGCGGCGCCTGCCGGTGTTCGTGCATCCGCCGGCCGAGCCCGCGGGCGCGCGGGATGTCGCTGACCTGCGCTTCGTCGAGCAGGTGAGCCGGTTCGCGGACGTCGCGTCCGGGCTGGCGATGATCGCCTTCGCCGGCTGGCCGGACCGGTACCCGGACCTGGCGCTGATCGGCGCGACCGGGGGCGGCGGCGTCGCGGCGCTCACCGACAAGCTCGACCTCGCGGCGCGGCCAAGGCCGTTCGGCCTGCCCGGCGGCGCCGAGGCGCCGGCGGTGAGTGCGTCACCGGGCGCGGCCATCCGCCGGATGTACGTGGACACCGCCGCGCCGAGCGACGCGCTGACCGCGATGAACCTGGCGGTCTTCGGCGCGGGACACATGCTGCTCGGGACGGACTCGCCGCCCGTGCCGGTCCCGCCCGCCCGAGCCGTCGCGCGGATCAGGGACCTGCCGATCGGGCCGGCGGAGCAGGCGGCGATCCTCGGCGGCAACGCGGCCTCGCTCTTCGGGCTCGCCCCGGTACGGACGGGAGGACGGACGTGAGCGCGGACATGAGCCCGGCGGAACCGGAGGGCACGGGCCGGGTCGTCTTCCTGATCCGGGTGCCCGAGGACAGGCAGGCCGCCTTCCTGCGCGCCTACGAGGAGATCCGCCATCTCGTCGCGGACGGGGTCCCCGGTCATCTGCGGGACCAGGTGTGCCGGTCGGCGGACGACCCCGAGCAGTGGCTGATCACCAGCGAGTGGGACCGGCTGGAGGCGTTCCGGGCGTGGGAGGCCACCGCGGAGCACCGCGACCTGGTGCGTCCCATGCGGGAGTGCTTCACCGAGGCGCGCTCGCTGAAGTTCACCGTCGTGGCCGAGACGGCGAAGGGCGAGCGGTCATGACGGGCCCGTACACGCCGGACGCCGTCGTGCCCGCCGGCCTCGCCCCGTCCGGCGCGCGTCCGGCGCGGCGGACCGATCCGAACCGTCCGAGGGACTGATCATGGCAGTGCGGAAAGAGCGGGCGATCATCGTCGGCGGCGGCATCGGCGGGCTGGCCGCCGCCGTCGCCCTGGACCGCGCCGGATTCGACGTCGCGGTCCTGGAGCAGGCCGGCGAGCTGCGGGAGATCGGGGCCGCGATCGGGGTGCAGACCAACGCGGTCCGCGCGCTGCGGCATCTGGGCCTGGCCGAGCAGGTGATCGAGCAGGGCGTGCCCATCGAGTTCTACGAATACCACTCGTGGCGGGGGCGCAGGCTGGTCCGCTGGTCGCAGGGGGACATCGGCCGGGCGCTCGGCGAGCCGACGGTGGTGGTGCACCGCGCGCAGCTGCAGCAGGTCCTCGCCCGGGCGGCGCCCGGAGTGCGGCTCGGCCAGAAGGCGACCGGGTTCGAGCAGGACGCCGGCGGTGTCACGGTCGGCCTGGCGGACGGCTCCGAAGTGCGCGGCTCGATGCTCGTCGGCGCCGACGGCCTGCGGTCGCTGGTCCGGGCCGAGCTGGTCGGCGACGGCGAGCCCCGGTACTCGGGCTGGGCGGCCTACCGCGCGGTGACGGAGTTCTCCACGGCGGAGTTCCCCGTCGGCCACGCGCGGCAGACGCTGGGCGCGGGCTGCAGCTTCGGGATGTGGCACCTTCCGGGGGGCCGCGTCTACTGGGTCGCCACGATCAAGGAGCCGGAGGGCCTGGACGTCCCGCCCGCGCGCCGCAAGGCGCATGTGCTGGCGCGCTTCGGGAGCGCCCACGCCCCGATCCGGAAGCTGATCGAGGCCACGCCGGACGACACCGTCCTGCGCAACGCGGTGAGCGACCGGGTGCCCGTGGACTCGTGGAGCTCCGGCCGCGTGGTCCTGCTCGGGGACGCCGCGCACCCCACCACGCCGGTGACGGGCCAGGGCGGCGGGCAGGCGATCATCGACGCCCACGTGCTGGGGGACGAGCTCGCGAGGACGGGAGGCGGCCCCTTCGCCGAGCGGGCGGCCGCCGCCTTCGCGGCCTACCAGCGGCGCCGGATGCCGGTCACCACGGAGATCACCAACGAGGCGTGGTTCATCGCCCGCATGCACCACTTCTCGAACCGGCTCGCCGTGCTGGGCCGGGACCTGTCGCTGTGGGGGACCCCCGCCCGGACGTGGAACCGGCGGATGGAGACGCGCCTGGCCTTCTGACCGAACGTCCGCCCGGCCGGAAGCGTCTCCTAATGATGGGGTGAATCAAATGTTTACTGGGTCAACTACCTGGGAGGTGGTGCGCATCCGGTCGAGCATCCGCCGGAGGTGGTCGCGCAGCACGGCGAGCTCGCCGTCGTCCATCCCGGCGGCGCCGGGCAGGTCGCTGTAGAGCAGCTCCTCGAAGCGGGCCTTGGCGCGGCGGCCCCGGGCGGTGAGGTGGATCCACTTCACCCGCCGGTCGCCCGGGTCGGGCCGGCGCTCGACGAGGGAGAGGCCGCCGAGCTGGTCGACGATGGCGGTGACGTAGGAGGCGTCGACGTCGAGGGTGCGGGCGATCTCGCGCTGCGGCCGGGGCGACTCCAGGATGCCGAGGACCTTGGCCTGCGCGGGGCTGAGGCCGAGCCGCTCGGCGCTCGCGGCGAAGTGGGCCCGCAGGCCGGTGTTGAGCTCCAGGAGCAGGCCGGCGACCTCCTCCGACAGCGAGCGGTGCGCCGGTGTCATGTCCGTCTCCCTCTCATGATCCGAGAGTAGCAGGGCCTCAATATTTGAATTACTCAATTGACTCACTCAACTATTGACCGGTACGTTCATCCCGCGGGTTGAGCGATGCCTCGAAGGACTGCACATGAACATCGGTTCAGGCACCACCGGGCCGGCCGTCGAGGCGGCCGGCCTCGTCCGGGAGTTCCGCGGTGGCCGGCGCGCCATCGACGGGCTCGACCTGCGGATCGAGCGCGGGGAGATCTACGGGCTGCTCGGCCCGAACGGGGCCGGCAAGTCCACGACCGTCCACGTCCTGACCACGCTGCTCCCGCTCACGGGCGGACGGGCTCAGGTGGCGGGGCACGACGTCGCCGCCCAGCCCGGCCGGGTCAGGCGGCACATCGGGGTGGCCATGCAGGACGTCGCCCTCGATCCCGTGCTCTCGGCCTGGGAGCACGTCCGGCTGCAGGCCGCCCTGCACGGGCTCGGCCGCCGCGAACGGCACGAGCGCGGCGCCGAGCTGATCGCCGCGGTGAACCTCGCCGACGTCGCGGGCGACAAGGTCGGCACCTACTCCGGCGGCATGAAGCGCCGGCTCGACCTCGCCCTGGCGCTGCTGCACCGGCCCGCCGTGCTCTTCCTCGACGAGCCCACGAACGGGCTGGACGTCCCGAGCCGCGAGGCGCTGTGGAAGCAGGTCCGGCGGCTGGCGCGCGAGGACGGGGTGACGGTCCTGCTCACCTCCCAGTACCTGGAGGAGATCGACGTGCTCTCCGACCGGGTCGGGATCATCGACCACGGCCGCATGATCGCCGAGGCGACGCCCGACGAGCTGAAGGACCGGCTGGGCGAGCCCACGATCGAGATCCTGCCGGCCGACCCGGCCCACCGGCCCGCGGTCGCCGCGCTGCTCGCCCGGTTCGGGTCGCCGGCCACCGCGGTCCGGGACGGCGCGGTCGCCGCGCGGGTCAAGGCCGCCGCCCGCGAACTGCCCGAGATCGCGACCGCCCTGTCGGCCGGCGACATCCTCGCCGACCACATCGAGGTGCGCTCGCCCAGCCTCAACGACGTCTTCCGCACCCTCACCGGGCACGACGGGCACGACGCCGGCGATGCAGACGGCGGGCGGGCGGCGGACGAGCCCCTCGCGGAGGCGGCGCCGTGAACGCGACCCTGCTCCAGACCGGATGGCTCGCGCGCCGCTCGGTGCTGCGGACGCTCCGCCGCCCGGCGGCCTTCTTCCCCGCCGTGGCCTATCCGGTGCTCCTGCTCACGCTCTTCTCCGGCGGGCTCGACCTGTCGACCCGGCTGCACGGGTTCCCGACCGGCTCCTACTTCTCGTTCCTGCTGGCCGGCGGGTTCGTCCAGGCGGCCCTCGTGGGGGGCGTCAACAGCGGCGTCGACCTGGCGACCGACATCCAGACGGGGTTCCTCGGCCGGCTGCTGACCGCGCCGATGAACCGGGGGCTCATCGTGGCGGCCCAGCTGTGCGGGTCCGCCGCGCTGGCGGTCGTGCAGGCCGCCGTCTGCCTGCTCGTGGGCCTGGCGGCGGGCGTCCGGCCGGCCGGCGGCGCCGGCGGGGCGCTGGTCATCGTGGCGCTGACCATGACGATGAGCCTGGCCTTCAGCTCCTGCGGGGCGCTGCTGGCGCTGCGCACCCGCTCCAGCGAGGCCGTGCTCGCGACCTTCCCGCTCACCTTCGTGCTCCTGCTGTTCAGCTCGTTCTTCATGCCCCGCCCGCTGATGGAGGCGCACTGGTTCCGGTCGCTGGCGACCGGGAACCCGGTCTCCTACCTCATCGAGGCGGTCCGCTCGCTGCTGATCGGCGGCGACACGGCGCACGCCGTCGCGACCGGGTTCGCCGTCGCCGCGGTGCTCGCCGCGGCCGGCCTCGGACTCACCACCCTGGCCCTGCGTTCGCGGACGGTGATGGCATGAGCGCCGTGACCGCCGCGCCGCCGGCGATGCCCCGGGCGAGCAGCGCCAGGGCCGCGGGCACCAGGGCGGCCCTCGGAATCGCCGGCCGGAACCTGCGCACCGCGTTCACGACGCCGTCGCTCCTGCTGCCGCCGATCGTCGCCCCGCTGGTCTTCTTCACCGCCTTCTCCGGCGGGCTGTCGGTCCTCGCGCACGTCCCCGGATTCGCCTACCGGAACGGGTACCTGTCGTTCGAGTTCGTCTTCGCGGCCCTTCAGGGCGCCGTCTTCGCGGGCATCTTCAGCGGCCTGACCCTGGCCCGCGACTTCGAGAGCGGCGTCGCGCGCCGGCTCCTCGTCGGCGTCCGCCACCACCGGGCCATCGTCGGCGGCTACGTCCTGACCGCCCTCGGACGGGCGCCCGTGGTGACCGTCGCCCTGTTCCTCATCGGGCTCGCGGCCGGGATGAAGGTGACCGCGGACCCGCTCCAGCTCCTCCTGCTCTTCGCGATCAGCGAATGCCTGGCGGCCATGGGCGCCCTGTGGGCGTGCGGCATCGCCCTCCGGCTGCGGACCGTGCAGGCCGCCCCGCTGATGCAGATCTTCGCCTTCCTGACCGTCTACCTCTCGCCCGTCTTCGCGCCCGTGGGGCTGCTCAGCCCGTGGCTGCGCGCCGTCGCGCGCCTCAACCCGTTCACCGCCCTGCTGGAGTCCGGCCGCGGCCTGATGCAGGGCGACCTCGTCCGGCTGGGCGCGACGGCGGCCGCGACGGCCGGGCTGCTGCTCCTGCTCTACCTGTGGGCGGTGCTCGGACTGCGCCGGGCCCGCGCCGCGGGCGCCTCCTGAGAAGGGAACACGTTGTGGACGAACACTCTCTGCACGGCAGGACGTGCGTGGTGACCGGCGCCAGCTCGGGCATCGGCCTGGAGACGGCGCGCGCTCTCGCGGCGCGGGGCGCCGTGGTCGGCATGGTCTGCCGGTCCGCGCCGCGCGGCGAGGCGGCCATGCGGAGCATCCGCGACGGGCTGCCGCAGGCGCGCCTCCGCCTCTTCCTGGCCGACCTGTCCTCCCAGCGGGACGTCCGGCGGGTGGCGGCGGAGGTCGAGGCGCGGCTGCCGGAGCTCGGCGTCCTGGTCAACAACGCGGGACTGGTGTCCCGGGACCTGCGGACCGGCGAGGACGGCATCGAGCTCCAGTTCGCCACCAACTACCTCGCGGTGTACCTGCTCTCCTCGCTGCTCACCGGCACCCTCGCGCGCAACGCCCCGGCCCGGATCGTCAACGTGGCCTCCGGGGTGCACGGCCGCGCCCGCATGGACTGGGACGACCTCGCCGCGCCGCGCTCCTACAACGCGTTCCAGGCGTACGCGCGGTCCAAGTTCGCGGTCATCGCCCACACGGCCGCGCTGGGCCGGCGGCTGGCCGGCACCGGCGTGACGGTCAACGCGGTGGAACCCGGCCTGACCCGGACCGCGCTGCTGGACGACGCCGGCGTCGGCGCGTTCAGGCTGGTCCGCCGCTTCCTCAGGTTCGCCCCCACGGCCGACGAGGCGGCGCGGCACTGCGTCCGCCTGGCCTGCGACCCCGAGCTCGCCTCCGTGACCGGCGCGTACTTCCGCCGGGCCAAGCAGGCGACCGCGGCGGAGGCGACCCGCGCCCCGGAGACGCAGGCGCGGCTGGAGCGCCTCAGCGTGGAGCTGACCGGCTCGACCCGTCCGAGTACCCAAGAGAGGAACCCATGACCGAAACCGTTCCGAAGCCGGGCCCCGGCGTCGGCGGACGCACCGCGAACCCGCGGCGCTGGAGCATCCTCGTCCTGCTCTGCTGCATGCAGTTCATGCTCCTGCTCGACGACACGGTCGTGAACGTCGCGCTGCCCTCGATCCGCACGGACCTCGGCTTCTCGCTGGCCGGCCTCACCTGGGTCGTCAACGCCTACGTGGTGGCGTTCGGCGGGTTCCTGCTGCTCGGAGGCCGGCTCGCCGACACCCTCGGCCGCCGCCGGGTGTTCCTGATCGGCACCGCCGTCTTCGCGGCCGCGTCGCTGGCGAACGGGCTGGCGCAGAATCCGGCCACGCTGGTCGCCTCGCGCGCCGTCCAGGGGCTCGGCGGCGCGCTCGCCGCCCCCGCCGCGCTGTCGATGGTGGCCGTGCTGTTCACCGACCCCAAGGAGCGGACCCGGGCGCTCGGCGTCTGGGGAGCGCTCACCGGCCTCGGCGGCGCGACCGGCGTCGTCCTCAGCGGCGTGCTGACCGACCTGGTGAGCTGGCGGTGGATCTTCTTCGTCAACCTGCCGGTCGCCGCCCTCCCGCTGCTGCTGGTGCCGCGGCTGGCGCCGGAGAGCCGCCGGGCCGGCGTGCGCAGGTTCGACCTGCTCGGCGCGGTGACGGTCACCGCGGGCTCGTCCGCGCTGAGCTACGGCCTGCTCAACACCCCCGAGCACGGCTGGCGCTCGGCGCGCTGCCTGGTCGCGCTGGCCGCCGCGGCCGTCCTGCTGGCGGCGTTCGTGGTGAGGGAGGCAACCGCCCGCGACCCGCTGGTGCCGCTCGGGTTCTTCCGGCGGCGCAGGCCGATGACCGCCAACATCGCGCAGATCCTGATGTCCTCGGCCAACTTCGGGACGTTCCTGCTCCTGACCCTCTACATCCAGCAGGTGCTCGCCTACTCGCCGATGCGCGCGGGGCTGAGCTATGCGGGCTTCTTCGTCGGCATCTTCCTCGGATTCGGCACCGCGGCCCCGCTGGTGCCGCGCATCGGGGTCCGCCCGATCATGGTGGGCGGACTCGGCTGCATCGCCGCCGGGATGTACTGGTTCGCGAACGCGCCGGCCGACGGGCACTACTGGGCGAACCTGTTCCCGGGCTTCGTGGTGATGGCCCTCGGGATCGCGTGGAGCTCCTTCACCATCAACATCGCGGGCGTCAGCGACGTGCCCGAGCGGGAGGCGGGGCTGGCCTCCGGCGTGCTCAACGCGAGCCAGCAGCTCGGCGGGGCGATCGGCCTGGCCGTCCTGGTGACCCTCGCCTCCGACCGGACGGCCGGGCGGCTGCACTCCGGGACGGCGCCCAGGCTCGCGCAGCTCGACGGGATCCATCTCGCGTTCGGCGTCGGCGGAACCGTCCTGGTCGTCGGCGCCGTCCTGACCGCCCTGCTGATCGGCCGGCTGAAACCGGCGTCCGTGCCGCCCATGGTCGTCCTGGAGGACCAGGACGACGTCGAAGTCCGCAACTGACCGGAGAGAGGCCGCCGTGACCACCGAAGCCGTCGATTCCGCACCCGCACCGCCGCCCGCAGGGCCGGGCGGGCCGCCCCCGCCGGGCTCCCTCCGGCTGCTGCGCCTGCTCACCGGCACCTGGATCGCGCAGTCGGTGCACGCCGTCGCGGAGCTGGACGTCGCCGACCGGCTCGCCGCCGGGCCGCGCGCCGTCGCCGATCTCGCGGCGGAGGCGGGCGCCGACGCGGGTGCCCTGTTCCGTGTCATGCGCGCGCTGGTCCCGCCCGGCGTGTTCGAGGAGCCGGAGCCGGGCGTGTTCGCGCTCGGAGAGCTCGGAGAATTCCTCCGGTCCGACGTTCCGGGGACGCAGAAGTACTCCGCTCTGCTTTTCGGCGCGGAGACGTTCCGTTCCTGGGCGGAGGTGCTGCATTCCGTCCGGACCGGAGAACCGGCCTTTCCGGCCGTCTACGGTTCGTCGTTCTACGAGTACCTCGACCGCCACGAGAAGGTCGCGGAGTCCTTCAACCGGACCATGGGCGCCGGCGGAATGGTCCCCCCGGTGGCGCGCTCGTTCGACTTCACGGGCCACCGGCACGTGGTGGACGTGGGAGGCGGCTCGGGCGCGCTGCTCGCCGCGGTTCTCTCGTGGGAGCCGGGCCTCACCGGCACGCTCTTCGACCTCCCGGAGGCGGTCGCCGAGCCCGAGGCGGCCATCACCGGGCCGTTCTCGGAACGCTGCTCGATCGTCACCGGGAGCTTCTTCGACGAGGTGCCCGAGGGCGGGGACGTCTACCTGCTCTCCCGCGTCCTGCACAACTGGAACGACGCGGACGCCGGCAGGATCCTGCGCAACGTCCGCGCCGCGATGCGGCCGGGGAGCCGGCTGCTCGTCTTCGAACGGCTCCTTCCGGACGCGGCGTCCGAGCACATCGGCGCACTGTTCGACCTGGTCATGCTCGTGGTGCTCGGGGGTCGCGAGCGCACCCTGCACGAGTACGCGTCGCTGCTCGAAGGCGCGGGGCTGGAGGTCGTGCGGAGCGCGGACGGGCCGCGGGACATGGGGGTGATCGAGGCCCGCGCCGTCTGACCGAGAACCGACCCACCCCGCCGCCGCCGCGTCCCCGATCCGGGGACGGTCGTCGTCCACCGCCGGCCGGCCGGGTCCGGGGCCGCACGCGGCATCGGACCCGGCCGGCCGGCGGCGTGTTCCACGGAATCGCTTTCCTGATATCCCAAAGGCCGCCGGAATGATTGTCGCGTCAGGCCTGGAAGTCGTCCCGTTCGCTTTCCGGGCCGACCGGGTTTGTTCTGTCCGGAGTAGGCCACCGGCGGGACCCCGCAGGTGATCACTGCTTTGTGCGGCCCATTCACCGCTTTTGTGACATGTGTCACTCGCAGAGTCTAATAGACATCCATGTCTGTAAGACCTAGCATGAACGAGTTCCATGGTTTTCTGGAAAGTACTGCCGTTATACGGGGGCTCCCATGGCACACTCTCTGGGGATTGAGCGAACGTTCCATTCGGACGTTGAAAACGCCTTTTCCGCAGACCGGCATTCAGAACGGAGTGATCTCTCACAGGGGGACGAGAACGCGGACCGGACGCCCGCGACCAGGGTGATCTTCTGGGGGGAGGGGGACGTGTTCCAGTCGGGAGTGGTCGCGCTGCTGTCGTCGGTCGACGGCGTCGAGATCGTCGGGGAGATGTCGGGGAACGGCCCCGCCGGCTGCTTCATGCGGATGCGCGCGGACATCCTCGTGATCGACCTCGACATGGCGGGGTGCGACGTCCTGTCGATGATCAGGCGCGCGCGGGCGAAGGCGCGCTGCGCGGTGCTCGCCATGACGGCGTCCGAGGACGTCGCCTTCGCGATGGAGGCGCTGCACGCCGGCGCCGGCGGCATCATGCTCAAGCGGAGCTCGAAGGCGCAGCTGCTGGAAGCGCTGCGCGCCGTCTCGGGCGGGGGCGGGGTCCTGCCGCCCATGGTCGCCCACTGGATGGTCCAGCGGCTCCGCGGCAACGCCGCCGGCGTCCGGGCGTTCCGCGCGTCCGTGTGGGCGGAGACGCTGACCCCCCGGCAGACCGAGATCCTGGCGCACATCGGCCAGGGCCTGGCCAACACCGAGATCGCCGACCGGCTGCAGCTCAGCCTCCCCACGATCAAGACCCACGTCTCGGCCCTGCTCCGGGCGCTCGACCTGCGCGACCGCACGCAGCTGGCGATCTTCGCCTGGAGGGAGGGCCTGGTGACCATCTCGGTGCCCGGGGCGGACGACCGGGAGCTGGAGCGGCTCGCCTGACGGCCCGGCCCGTCAGGCGGGGATCCCGCCGGAGCGGGCCAGGCCGCCGAGCCAGCGGGCGGACGGCTTCGGCGTGCGGGCGAACGTGCGGCGGTCGACCGCGATCAGCCCGAACGTCGGCTCGTAGGAGCCCCACTCGTAGTTGTCCAGGGCGCTCCAGTGCAGGTAGCCGCGCACGTCGACGCCGTCGCGCATGGCGGCGGCGAGTCCCCGCAGCGCGCCGGTGGTGTAGTCGACGCGGCGCGCGTCGTCGGCGGTGGCGATGCCGTTCTCGGTGACGATGATCGGGACGGACGGCCCGACGATCCCGGCGGTGTGCCGGACGGCCTCGCCGAGCGACTCCGGGTAGTACTCCCAGCCGGGGATCGTCTTCTCGGCGTCGTCCGGGACCGGCAGCGGGCCGTCCTTGCCGACCCGCGTGCGGCTGTAGGACTGGACGCCGATCCAGTCGTCGCCGCGCGCCGCCTCGATGTAGCGGTCCTCGCGGGGCCAGGCGTGGGCGCGGCAGGCGTCCTCCGCGCCCGGTTCCGCCGGCTGGTACACCTGGTTCGCGATCGTCCAGCCGATGCGAGTGCCGGGGAGCAGGCGGTGCAGGACGTCGCGGGCCGCGTGGTGCGCCGCGATCAGGCCGTCGCCCACGGCCTCGTCGGGCTCCAGCCGGGCGTAGTCGGCGTCGAAGTCGCGGCGGACCGCGTGCATGAGCGCCAGCATGTTCGGCTCGTTGATGGTCACGGCGTGCCGGACGTGGCCGTCCAGGATCGGCGCGACCGCCTCCACATACCGGACGAACAGGTCGGTCGCGTCGGGCGCCGTCCAGCCGCCGGACTTGGCGAACCACGCCGGGGACGTGAAGTGGTGCAGCGTGACGACGGGTTCGAGGCCGCGCTCCCGGGCCCCCTCGATCATCCGCCGGTAGTGCGCGAGCGCGGCGTGGGAGATCTCGCCGCGCGCCGGTTCGATCCGGGCCCACTCGACGCTGAACCGGTAGGCGTTGAACCCGAGCCCGGCGAGCAGGTCCATGTCCTCCCGCCAGCGGTGGTAGCTGTCGGCGGCGTCGCCGCTGGGCTCGCGGACCCGGGTGCCGGACGCGTGCTCGAACGCCCACCAGTCGCTCGCGGTGTTGCCGCCCTCGACCTGGTGGGCGGCCGTCGAGGCGCCCATCAGGAAGCCGCGGGGGAGGGCGAATACGTCTGCCGGCATGCTCGGCCTTTCGTTCGGGGGCGTGACTCGTTCGGGGGGCGTGACGCGAAAACCATACATCGATCGGAATTCATGGTAGCGTCCGACGCGTCCGAAGAACCCGGCCGAGGAGGCAGCGTTGATCCCAGCGCCCGTCCGCCAGGCGGCGGCGGAAGGCGTGTGCCGGACGGACCGCCCCTGGCAGGTCCGAGCGGACGACCCGTCCCTGGACGCCACGGCGCAGGTCCTGGCCCCGCACCTGCGCGCCGGTGCCGGTGCCGGCGCCGGCGCCGGCGCCGGCGAGATCGTCCTCGCCCTGGGCGACGTCCCGCTGAAGCCCGCCGCCATCGGCGTCCAGCCGTCCGGCGACGCCGACGAGTGCTACCGCCTCACCGTCGAGCCCGACCGCATCACCTGCACGGCCCGCACCCCGCAGGGCATCGCCCGCGCGGCCGCCGGCGTGCTGCAGATCCTCGCGGAAACACCGGAAACGCCGTGCCGCGTCATCGACGACGCCCCCCGCCACGCCTGGCGTGGGCTCATGGTCGACCCGGCCCGCCACTTCATCGCGCCGGACGACCTGCGCCGCCTCATCGACCTCGCCGCGCTCTACAAGCTGAACGTCCTGCACCTGCACCTGACCGACAACGAGGGCTGGCGGCTGCACATCGCGACCCGTCCCGCCCTCACCGCCGGGGCCCCGCACTACAGCGCCGCCGAGTACGCCGCGCTCCAGGAGTACGCCGCCGCGCGGCACGTCACCGTCGTCCCCGAGATCGACCTGCCCGGCCACAGCGCCGCCGCCCTGCGCGCCTACCCCGGCCTCGGCACGCTGCCCCGTCCGTCCTGGTACCCGGCCGACGCGCCCTTCCCGGCGCCCCTCGACCCGCACGACCCGCACACCCGCGCGTTCATCGTGGACGTGCTGGCGGAGACGGCCCGGCTCACCACCGGCCCGTTCGTCCACTTCGGCGGGGACGAGGCGCTCGGCGCGGACGGGGCGTCGTTCACCGAGGCCGTCCGCCTCGCCCGCGAGGCGCTGCGCGTCGCCGGCAAGCGGCCCATCGGCTGGCAGGAGTCGTCCCGCGCCGGCATCGGGCCCGGCGACCTCGCGCAGTTCTGGGTGGACGTCCCGATGATGGACCTCCCGCAGACCCAGGAGGAGTTGGACGCGCGCCCCGACCTCCTCGCCGCCGGCCACACCCTCGCCCGCACCAAGGCCCTGACCAGGTTCTTCGCGCCGACCGACGGCGACCTCGACCGGATCGTCCGCGGCGGCGGGCGGGTCCTGCTGTCGCCGCAGTCGCACCTCTACCTGGACCGGCCCTACGACCCGTCGATCGTCCCGGCGGACCAGGCCGAGTTCGCCGCGCGCCTCGGCTTCGCGTACCGGCCCCGCGACGTCCGGTACGCCGCGTCGTGGGACCCGTCCGCCTACGGCCTCGCCCCCGACCAGATCATGGGCGTCGAGGCCACCCTGTTCGCCGAGCAGTTCCAGGGGTTCGACGACCACACGGCCCTTCTCCTCCCGCGCCTGCCCGGCGTCGCCGAGGCCGCCTGGTCGCCGTCGCCGCCGTCCTGGGAGGACTACCGGGACCGCCTCGCCGTCCAGTCCGTCCTGTGGCGGGAGCGCGGCCTGACGGCCCTGCGCTCGACCGAGATCGACTGGCGCTGACCTCGGTAAGGTAAGGACCATGGCGAAACGCGGCCCCTACCGCAAGGGCGAGGCGAAACGGGCCGAGATCCTCCAGGCCGCGCTGGAGATCTTCGCCGACGAGGGCTACCGGGGCACGTCCCTGCGCAAGGTCGCCGCCCGCTGCGACCTGAGCCTGCCCGGGATCATGCACTACTTCGAGTCGAAGGAGGACCTGCTCACCCAGGTCCTGCGCGTCCGCGACGAGACCGAGCGCGCCCGCCACCCCGAGTTCGACCTGGTCGAGGACACCCTCGACGTCATGCGCCAGGGCATGCGCACCCCCGGCCTCGTCGAGCTGTTCGTCTCCATGGCCGCCTCGGCGGGCGACCCCGACCACCCCGCCCACGACTTCTTCCCCCGCCGCTACGAGATCCTGCGCAAGGCCGCCGTCGAGCACATCCAGAAGGCCATGGACGAGGGCGCGATGCGCACCGACATCCCCGCCGAACGCCTCGCCGTCCTGCTCCTCGCCGTCGCGGACGGCATCCAGCTGCAATGGCTCGCGGACCGCACCGTCGACATGCAGCGACCCCTCGCCGACGTCCTGAACCTCCTCCGCATCCCCGGCTGACCGCTCAGGGGCCGGCGGGCTCAGGGAAAGGTGCGGCGGACCTCGTTGAGGTCGTCGTGGTGCTCGTCGAACCGGCGCCGTGTCGCGTCGCCGATCGCGTCGACCTTCTCCAGCACCGCCTCGGTGTCCACCTTCGCGGGCAGCCCGGTCGCGGCCATCAGCTCGGCCACCATCTCCTGCACGCGGTCCCGCGCGTCGTCCTGCGCGGCGCCGATCGCCTCGATCAGCGCCTCGGCGAGGGACTCGCTGTCCATCCGCATCACCCGCGGGTTGAGCGCGATCCGCTTGATCCGGCCGGACGAGTCGACCGCCGCCTTCACCAGCCCGTCGGCGGCCTCGCCGGTGGCCGTCAGGGACGCCATCTCCTCCGTCGACGCGGAGAGCCGGCCGAGGGCGTCGTCGGCCTGCGCGGCCAGCCGCTCCACGTCCTCGGGGCGGAAACGCGCGGGGTCGAAGTCGAACATCGGATTCCTTTCGCCAGGTGCCGTCGGTACGGCAATCCGAGCAATCGAAGATGTCGGGCGGGAGAATGAACAGCCAATTATTCATGTTGATCGACCGACGCCGGAAGGAAAGATCATCGGGGTCGTGGAATTTCTTGTCGATCGTCGCCGCGGTGCGGTAGCAAAGGGGACATGGCACCTGGTGGGCAGGAAAAGTACGTCACTTCCCAGGGCATCGAGAGGACTCGGCGGCAGGTGCTGACCGAGGCCAAGCCCCTGTTCCGCGGGATCCGGGACGAGGTGGACGACACCGACGTCGGCGGCGTCGCGTTCGGCGTGGTCGGGCTGGCGTTCCTTGCGGACGCCTACGCGGCGGTGCAGAACGACATGCGGCGTTTCATGAATGACGCCATGGAGGTGATGGACGAATGGGATGAAGCCCTCGAAGGAATCAAGCGCGTATGGCGTGCGGCCGAGGACTACAGCACCCCGACGGTCGTCGAGGGACCGGGCGGCCGGGACGTGAGGATCACCGGCCCCGCCGTCTACCAATGAGCCGGGCGACGCGTCCTGCCGGATGAAGGAAGAATGAGATGACCACTCCCAACCAGCCGCCGGACCCGCGCATCGCCTGGGGCCGTCCCCCGGGAACGCCGGCACCGCAGAACGCGCCGAGCCCGGCGGCCCCGCCCCGCCCGTCCGTGCCGCCGCGCCCGGCCGCTCCGTTCCGTCCGGCCGCCCCGCCGAGGCCCGTCCCGCCCAGGCCCGCCTTCCCGCCGCGTCCGACGGTCCCGCCCGCGGCGGCGACGGCGGCCAAGCCCCCGCCGGCCGGTGCGACCGCGCTGGTCGAGGACGCGCTCAAGAGCTGGCGGCAGGTGGCCCGCAAGGAGCCGCTCATCGTCATCGCGATCGTCGCGGCGGCGGTGGGCGTCGCGAACGTCCCCGGCATGTACCAGGCGGCGTCGAACTGGCGCGCGAGGATCTCCGGCGACCTCGACAAGCCGGCCAACCAGACGATGCGCGGTCTCCAGACCGACTCCGGCAAGGACTGGATCGCCGACGACCAGGAGGCCTTCGCCCGGGCCGTGGACGACTTCGTCCGCCAGCTGGAGACCTGCCGCAAGTACGCCGAAGCGTGCGGCGGGGCGGTGGAGAGCGTCGCCAAGGCGTACACGTCGTACTGGACGGCGCTCGGCGACATGGCCGTCGCCATCCTGCCCGCCTTCCTGACACTGTGGGCGCTGCAGCGGGTGCCGTACCCGCCGACGAGCATCGGCGCGCGGATCGCGGCGACCGCGCTGGCGCTCGGCGTCATCGCCGCCGTCGGCAACCTGGTGTACGGCCTGACGCAGTTCCTGAGCGCGGCCAAGAACATCATGTCCACGCTGCTCGCGGGCGGAGCGGTGCTGCAGTTGCGGAACCTGAAGCCGTCCGGCGCCTCGGCCATCGCGTTCAAGGACGCGAAGATCGACTGGTCGCCGCCGTCGACGTACAAGGAGCCCCGGCGCACCTCGCCGAGCCCGTACGGCGGCTGAGCGCGGCTCGCGGCGGGCCGTCGCCATGGCGACGGCCCGCCGCGCTAGTCCAGCTTCGCGAGGTCGTCCACATAACCGATCCACCAGTGGCGCGCGTCGAAGACCGCCGCTCGGTGCTCGGCGGACAGGTCCGTCAGCAGGAGCGCGTCCATCCGCGCGAGCAGTCCCTCCGCCTCCCGGCGCAGTTCGGCGTGCAGCTCGTTGGAACGCCTGATCGCCTCGCGGGCGACGTCGGCGTCCCACTCCGGCGCCGCGCCGGCCGGCCTCGGCGCCCCGGCCCCGTCCGGGAGCCGCGCCGCGTTCCCCGCCACCGCGCCCGGGTCCAGGATGGCGGCGAGGATCCCGTCGCCCGCGACCCGCGCGGCCGCCGCCGACGACCACCGGTTGGCCTCCCGCAGCCGTTCCATGTGCCTGTCGATCATCTCCTCCAGGTCGGCCGGCAGTTCGGCGGAAACGCTCTCGGACACGCTGACCCTTCAGCTCGCAGCCGTGTGCTCATCCCGCGGCCCGGCTCCGTCCTGCGGCGGCCTGCCGTGACCACGTCCACACCACCGGCGAGATGTGACCGAGTTCCGCCGGTTCGGGGAGATCGGTAAAAGAATGATCTTGACGGATGGCGCCGGACGCACCATCGAGCGGCACGGGCTTGGAATCGGTGTGAACGACTCCGCCGCCCCGCCCCTGTCAGTCTCCGAGCAAAGTGCCTCCGCCCACCCCTGGCGCGGAATCGCGACCACCTCGACCTCGACACCGTGCCTGGCGAGGGTCTGCGCCAGGTGAGCGAGCGCGATCTGCGCGTTCAGGGCGAGCCATCTTGCTGCTCACCCTGCTCTAGGACGGCTGACCGTGGGGGCTTGCGAGTTGGCCTCGCGGCTGGGTGGCCGGTGTTGCTTCGTCCGGGCCGCCCAGCCGTCGCCGATCTCAGAGGTCGGTGGTCAGACGATCACCTGTGCGGTGGGGTGGGTACCGATCTCGGTGGTTCCCGCGGTGAAGCGCAGATAGCAGACCTTGAAGCCGGCGGGGTCGCGGCTCGCGCCGGTCAGGTAGGTCGGGTTGGCGCGGCCGGGAACGGCCCCGGAATCGACGAGTTCGAGGCCGAAGTCGTGCCATCCCTCCTCGTCGCGGTGACGGGTGAGGCCGCTCAGGCGCTCGTATTCCTGACGCCAGGCCGCGGGATCGGGCCCGAGATGAGCCTGATGTGGAGGAAGTGCGGCCTGTATCGCAGCGGCGATCTGCTCGCCGGCCTGGCCCTTCGTCGCGGCGGTGACCGGCTTGACCGACACCAGCGCGGCGTCCAGGGCCCCGAGCGTCTGCTGGTAGGCGTAGACGAGATCGTCGCAGTGCTCCACCTCGGCGCGCCGGTTGCGCTCGGCCAGGTCGGCGGGCATGACGAGATAGACCCGGTTCTTCGAGTCGTTCTTGAACTTCGTCAGATAGCTGCCGATCCTGGCCTCGGACTTCCTCCGGCGATCCGCTTCCAGATCGCTTACCGCAAGAGTGGCATTGGTCTCGAAGATGCCGGCCCGCAGATAGATCGAAGTGTTCGTGCCCTCGGACGCCCGTTGTTTGATCACGACCTCGGCCTTGACCTGGTCGTCGGCCGGGCTGTAACCGATCTCGTAGACCGGGGCCAGCGCGTTGTCGGGATTGCTGGTAGACCCGACATCGGGCATGAAGCCGCTCGCCCGGTCGAGCCCTGCGTCCTGCAGCATCCCGCCGTGATCGACCGGATCCGAATTCTGCTTCAAAGGCATGGCGTACCCCCGGTTGCCCATTGTTCGGAAGCGAGTGCGTTCAGTAGAACACGCTCAATTCTTCCGCCGCAACGGCCGACAGTGGCCTCAGCAGGCGCAATTTAGTGGTGTCCACTGCGCTCCTGGTATCGCCCGGGAACTCGTGGTATGGCGACCCGCTGCGCGCGTTATGCGGTCATGTGAGCCTGCCGGTTTCGATCGTTTTCCCGAGTGCTGGGACGACGGCCGGGTGTCGTAGGGTGTCGCCCGCCGAGCGTCCGGTGGTAGGAGCGCGGGGTGTAGGGGGTGCGGCGGTCCTGCCGTGCCCGTTTTGGCGGAGAGTCGGGCAGGCCGCGGTGCTTGCCGACGTAGCCCTTGTCGGCGAAGGCCATGCTGACGAAGAGGACGAACATCCAACCGGCGAAGATCGCGATGAGCGCGACGCCGGTGATGGCGAGCGCGAAGATCACAGCGCGTCCTCGATCTCGCGCTGTTCGGCCAGGGCCTCGCCGAGCAAGTCGTAGGTGTCCTCGACGAGGGTGGCGCAAAGGCCGTAGTAGATCTCCTTCTCGGTGAGCGGGCGGCCGAGGCGCGTTGCCACAAGGCACCCCATTCCCCGTGGCCGGCGGATGTGCCAGGCGGGGTGCTGCTCCTGAAGACGTGCGCGTTCCTGCTCGTTCATGGAAGGGGCTTCCTGTGCTCGGTCCGGATTTCGTCGGACGAGCGTGGCAGCCTGAAGTTACGCTCAGCTACGAACCGACTACCCCCCAGTCGGCACCCCGACCAGACGGCATGACACCCCCGAAGCACCCGGGAGACACCCGATGGCACCCACGCGCGACACCAACCCGTCCGTCCATCAGGAGACGTTCGTCAGCGAGTTGCGGGCCAGGCGTGAGGCGGCCAAGCTCTCCCGCAGCAAACTCGCTGTGGCGCTCGGCTGCACCCCTCAGTGGCTCGGTAAGGTCGAGAGCTTTGAGAAGCCTCCGTCCGAAGGTCTTGCAGACGACCTCGACACCTACTTCCATGCGGGCGGTATGTTTCGCCGCACCTGGGAGAAGCACGCGGAGGCCCGGAAGCGCGGCCTCATCCCGAGTGGCTTTCGCCCGCTGGCCGAAGCGGAGCCCGAAGCTTCGCAGTTCAGCATTTTCGCGCCTTTGCTGATGCCCGGGCTGCTCCAGACGGAGGAACACGCCCGCATGGTGTTCGGAGCTGAACAGCGAGCAGATAAGGCGGAAGAACTCCTAGTCGTCCGTATGGAGCGGCAAGCGATCTTCGCTAAAGCGGAACCGCCGCTGATGTTCGTCCTCATCCGCGAGGCGGTCATTAGAGATCTTCATGCAGAGATCAAGAAAGGGCAGTGCAGGAGACTTCTTGATGTACTCGGTGAACCGAACGTGTCGATTCAGCTTATTCCTGTGGGGGCTCACGTTTTCCAAGGGAGTGGCTTCCAGGTCCTCTCGTTTGACGAGGGTCCGGATGTTGTCTACGTGGATGGGGCTGGCGCTCACGGGCAAATGATCACGGAAGCTGCGTCCGTGCGCAGATTGACCGTACTGTTCAATATGATCAGGTCTGCCGCGTTGTCGGCCAGAGAGTCCGAAGATCTGATCCGTACGATCATGGAGAGCACGTGAGCACAGTGGGTCTGTCGTTCTCGCACTGGCGTAAGAGTTCTCACAGCGACTCGTCAGGGGGAGACTGCGTCGAGGTGGGGGAGACGACTTCGGGGGTGGCTCTGCGGGACTCGAAGGATCCGGGCGGGCCGAAGCTGGCGTTCGGGCGGGGCGCGTTCGGGGCGTTGGTGAGTGAGATCCGCGCGGGGCGGTACGACCGGTAGGCGAAACGGGCCGGGCGGCGTGGAGGCATCCCGGCCCCTGTCGTCGCAGCGGGCTGTCGTGAGATGGGCAAGGTCGGGCGGGGCCGTAGGCGCTCGGATGCGCCTGAGAATGAGCGAGTAAAGATGCCGTTCTGATCGGCAATTAACGCGGGGCCGCCGTGGGCTGCGAAGCCTTCCGGCCAGGAGGCTCTGCGAGAAGTCCGGCTTCGGCTACTGCGAGCCCTTCGCCGCGTACCGCCCCGACCGGCACAGCGTCTTCATGACGAGACCGCCGGGGATGAGAGCCGGCGCCTGAGCCCGCGCCGAGCCGGTTTAGTAAGGCGAGTCCGGGACCTCACGGCGGTGGTCCCTGGGGTCTCGGACGCATTCCGATCCCACGCTGATGACGATGCGGTTCACGTCATGCAGCGCCTCGACCCTGAAGCCGTAGCCGCTGCCGACATCGTGACCCGCGAGTTCTGTGATCGTTCTAGTGCCCGTCGCGGGCCGAAAGGAGGAGATCTCCCATCCGGAACGTTCCGCGTAGGCCTTCAAACGCATGACCGCTGGGACCGACTTGTCCGGTGGTATGCCATCGATGCTGGAGAAAGACGCGATGTTGTACGGGCTCAATTCTCCGTCCTTGAAGTACATGACGTCGAATTGGTCGCAGGGTGCGGATCCTCCGTTGGGAGCAGTGGCGTCCTTACCTGCATCCAGAGTGTGGATGATCTTGTAGAAGAAGGTGTCGAGTCCATCTGACAGTTTCTTCTCGTCCCCGACTTTCACATGCTCCCCCTTGCTGGGATGGGTGCATCCGGACGCGGTGGCGCACATCAGCAGGAGGGCCAGGAAAGCCGTCGGCCGGCCGGTTCGGCAGGACGTTGCACGCTGCATCAGCGACGGTGGTCCCTGGGGTCTCGGACGCACTCCGACCCCACGCTGATGACGATGCGCTTCCGGTCGTCCAAGAGTGCCTCGACGCTGAAGTCATAGCCGCCGGCCGGGTCGTGACCCGCCAGTTCCGGGCCTTTGCGAGGGTCGTCGGCGGGCACGAACTTCGTGATCTTCCATCCGACGCGCTCTGCGTACGCCTTCAACCGCATGATCGCCGGAACCGATCTGTCCGGTGGCATGTCCTCGATGCTGGAGAAGGAAGCGATGTTGTACGGGCTGAACTCTCCGTCCTTGAAATAATGAACGTCGAACTGGTCGCAGGGCGCGGAGCCCCCGGTGGGCGCCGTGGCCTCCTTGCCCGCGTCCAGGGCATGAATGATCTTGTAGAAGAAGGCGTCGAGCCCTTGCGAGAGCTTCTTCTCGTCGGCGACCTTCACCTCGTCTTCCTTTCCATGGTGGCTGCACCCGGAGGCGGTGACGGCGAACAGCGCGATGATCACCAGAAAGGTCCGTAGGCGTTTCATGACGGTGGCTTGCCGGAGTCGAGGCCGACCCGTCCGTAATCTCCTACGACGACCAGTGCCTGGTTCCTCAGGCTTCCCTTCCCGATATCCCAGTAGCCGCTGTGCCCTTCCGTGTCGGTCGTCATTGCGTTGCCGCCGAACTCCTCGTCTCCGGGGACGAATCCTCCCCTGCCGCCGAGGATCGGTCCGGCATAGCCGGTCAGGTCGCCGGGCGCCGACTCCGACCAGAAGTGCCGCTGGTCGATGTGGAGTTGCTTCACGTTGTCGACGCCCATCCCGGGGCTGCCCACCGCGACCATGTCATCCACGTTCAGCCCATTGCCATGGGCTGCCGCCTCGCCGATGAGTCGTGTCCCGTAGCTGTGCCCGATCACGGTCACATGACCGTGCTGACCGGCGTCGCCCTGCGTCTGGCGCACGCCGTCGACGAAACCGTCGAGGGCCGGTGCGCCCTGGTCGGCGTAACTCGCGTTGGCCGCGTTGTGGAGCCCATCGGGTGTGTCATAGCCCAGCCACATGACGGACGCGACCTGGCCGTGCGCATACTTCTGGCTCTCTGCCCAGATGCGCTCATTCCTCCGCAATATCCCATCGACCTTGTTCAGGTCGTCCCCGGTCCCCGGGACGAAGACGGACGTGTGGGGAGCGGTGTCGGGGTTGCCGAAGGCGACGATGGCCTGCCCGTCCTTGTCGTTGCGCAGCCCCAGAAGGTAGACATCGCGCGGAGCCACGGTCCGTCCCCTGTCGGTCCCGCCCTTCTCGTAGAGACCGAGCACCCCCTGGAGTTTCACTAAACGGCGCTCTTCGTCGGTCTTGGGACCACCCCTGGCCTCGATGTCGGCGATGCGGCTCTGCAGGTCGGTGCGGTTCGCCTCGTCGCGGTCCTCGGACGGAATGCCGTTCAACCAGCCGATCTTGCTGGGATAGGCGTTCATCAGCAGGTGGCGTTGCTCTTCGGGAAGGCTCCGCCACCATTGTGCGATCTCGGCGGGCGTCTTCTTGCCCTTGGGCGGGATGTCGTCCGGTTTGAAGCCGGCGAGCCGCGTCGCCAGGCCCGCGTCCTTGCGGAGTTCGGCCAGCGGGTTGCGGCGGTCGAGGATGCCCGCGTCGAGGCTGCGCAGCGCGGCGGCGATCTCGGTGTCGGCGTTGGTGGCGTCGTCCAGGGCGATCTTCATCCTGCCCTGGATCCGGTACGCCGCGAGCTTGTACTCGTCCCAGGTGGAGAAGCGCGGCGGGAGGGCGTCGGGGAAGGTCAGCGAGCCGTCGTCACCGACCTTGAGGTAGGCGGCCTCCGCCTCGGAGATCGCGGCGTTGAGCTTGAGCTGCGCCAGTCGGAAACGCTGCCCGGCCGTGTCGAGCACGCTCGCGACCGCGGACGCCTCGGTCGCCGACACCCTGATCCGTTCCTGAACCGGGACGAGGTTGCGCATCGCGGCCTCGGCGTCGCGGCCCTGCCACTTCGAGTTCCGGACGCCGCCCAGAAGCCGGGTGCGGTAGGCGTCCTCGGCCTGCTCGAGCCGTTCGACGAGCACCCGCCAGGACCGCCATGCCGCGTCGAGCTCCCCGGGCTTGGCGTCCCGGAGGCCGCTGAACGAGACCACTAAGGTCTCCCCGTCCGGATCTGGTGGACCCTCCGCGTGGTCTCCTGCTCGGCCCAGGCGTGATTGCGAGCGGACTTCTCCACGGCCGAACCCAGATAGTCGATCTCGTCCGCCAGCCGGCTCACGGCCCGGTGCCACTGCGTGGCCAGTTGCGTCATCGCGGTGGCCGTCGCCCAGCCGTGGCCGAGCGCGGCGGCGGCCTGGTCGGTCGGCCGGCCGAATGCCCCGGCTCCCGCCCTGATGGGCGCCTCGACCTCCGGGGCCGTCTTGCCGGCGGCGAGGAGCGCGCCGCTGTCCACCGCGGAGGCGCCGCTTCCGCCAGGCTGCGTCATCGGCCCTCTCTCGGATCATCTGACGTCACGGATCGACCAAAATCGTGTCGAAGTGTTGTGAAAGCGGTCAAGGTAATGCGCTGTATGGCCTAGAGCGGCCATGAGCCGATGCGTGTGCGATGAGAGTCCTCGTAGCTTGCGGGCACCGTAGGCCCTGGCCGGGCGCTCCCGGCTCCGGCGAAGGCGTGGAGACCCGCCGCGAACGGTTCCTCCGCAAAGTCCGCACGACCGCGGCGATCGAGGAAGCCGGCGTCCCAGCCGTGTTCGACACCGGGGCCGACCCGTCCGACGGGGAGGCCATCGGCCTGCACGCCTTCATGCGCCGCCTCGCTCAGTACCTTGACGGCGGCTCTGAAGCGGGTTGACCCCCCACCTGGGGCGCCGGGTTAGGGTGGCGCGTTTGATGTTCTGGTATGCCCTGATCGGTGAGTGTGTGTGATGCGGATCGTTGTGGACGACTTGTCCGGGCCGGAGATCGCTGCGTTCCTGGACGAGCATGTGCGGGAGATGCGGTCCATTACGCCGTTGGAGAGCAAGCACGCTCTTGACCTCGACGGGCTGCGCGCGCCCGATGTCACGTTCTGGTCGGTGGTGGACGGCGGTGTCGTCGTGGGCTGCGGGGCGATCAAGCGGCTGGACGCGTCGCATGCCGAGTTGAAGTCGATGCGCACGTCCACCGCGCGCAAGCGCAGCGGCATCGCCTCAAGGTTGCTCGGGCACATCCTTGCCGAGGCCGAGCGCATGGGTTTCGGGTGGATCAGCCTGGAGACCGGCTCGGACGACTTCTTCCTCCCGGCCAGGAGGCTCTACGAGCGGTTCGGCTTCGAATACTGCGAGCCTTTCGCGGACTACCGTCCCGACCCCAACAGCGTCTTCATGACAAGAGCTCTCGGAGCGAATAGCAGCACCTGAGCGCGCGACTGGCTGACGATGCGGTTGGACGCGTCTCATGCCGTGGGCGGTGGGGTTATGGGGAGGCCGGGCGGGGGTAGTGCGCGGGGATGTTCTTTGAGGGGTTCGCGCTGGATCGGGTCGATGTCGGTGAGGTGACGCTGCGGGTGCGGCATGGCGGTTCCGGGCCGCCGGTGCTGTTGCTGCACGGCCATCCCCGCACTCATGCCACCTGGCACAAGGTCGCGCCCCTTCTCGCCGAGCGGTTCAGTGTCGTGTGCCCGGACCTGCGTGGCTACGGAGAGTCGTCCAAGCCGCCGACCGATGCGGAACACGCGCCGTACTCCAAGCGTGCGATGGCGCGTGACCTGGTGAGTCTGATGCGCGCGCTCGGGCACACCCGTTTCACGGTCGCCGGTCATGACCGCGGCGCGCTCGTGGCGTTCCGGGTCGCGATGGACCATCCGTCCGCGGTCACCGGTCTGGTGGCCATGGACGGGCTGCCGGTGGTCGAGCACCTGGAACGCTGCGACGCCCGTTTCGCGGCGGCCTGGTGGCACTGGTGGTTCTTCGCCCAGACCGACAAGCCCGCCGAACGCGTCATCAACGCCGACCCCGACGCCTGGTACACCGCCACCGACGAGCACATGGCGCCCGAAGCGTGGGCCGACTACCAGAACGCGATCCACGACCCGGAGACGGTGCACGCCATGCTGGAGGACTACCGGGCCGGAGTGGGCATCGACCGGCGGCACGACGAGGAGGACCGGAGTGCCGGCCGCCGCGTCCAGTGCCCCACGCTGGTGCTGTGGTCGTCCAAGGACGACCTGGAGGACCTTTACGGCGACCCGGTGCGGATCTGGCGGGACTGGGCCGGCGATGTTCGCGGCCACGCCGTCGACTCCGGGCACCACATGGCCGAGGAGGCGCCCGCCGCGGTGGCCGATGCGATCACCGGATTCCTCACCGCCGGATGAGAGGCGGCGGCCGTTCGGGTCGCTCTGTACGATCTGGGCGGGGAAGGGGTGTGGCAGCAGGTGGTCGCCCGAAGCAAGGCAGGCAACGAGCCGAGGGTCCCGCTGAGCCGGGAGCGGGTGCTGCGGGCCGCGGTGAGGATCGCCGACGAGGGCGGGGTCCGGGCGCTGACGATGCGCCGGCTCGCCGAAGAGGTCGGGGCCGAGGCGATGTCGCTGTACTACCACGTGGCCAACAAGGAAGAGGTCCTGGACGGCATCGCCGATGCCGTCGTCGCGGAGATCAACGACGTCGTCGGCCGGATCGACATGCCCTCCGAGGGAGACGCCTGGAAGGCCGCGGTGCGGCGGCGGATCCTGGCGGCCCGTGAGGTTCTGCTCCGCCATCCCTGGGCGCCCGGCGTGTTCGAGACCCGCACCGCGACGGGCCTTGCGGTGCTGCGGTATCACGACGGCCTGATCGGGCTCATGCGCGACGGCGGTTTCTCGAACGACCTGTGCCACCACGCGCTGCACGCCCTGGGGAGCCGCGCCCTGGGCTTCACCCAGGAGCTGTTCGATCCGGGCGACGGCGCGGGCGGCGGTGACGACGACGCCGCGGCCGCGCTGGAGAGCATGGCCGGCGAGCTGCCGCACCTCGCCGGGATGCTGATGGAGGTCGTGCACGACGATCCCGATTCGACGCTGGGCTGGTGCGACGACCAGTTCGAGTTCGAGTTCGGGCTCGACGTGATCCTCGACGGCCTCGACAGGCTGCGCGCGACCTTCTGACCGTTCCCGGCCACTGGCCCGTCTTGTCGTCTTACGCCGTAAGAACTACCTTACGACGTACGACTTACAACGTACGAAACCCTCGTGCGTGCCGGCCCGGAGGGGGCTGAATGAAGGCGTTCGTCGTGCGCTCGTACGGTGCACCCGATGTTCTCGAACTCACCGATGTCGAAAGGCCCGAGCCCGCGGACGGCGAGGTGCTGGTCCGCGTCCGGGCCACATCGGTGCAGCCCTACGACTGGCACCACATGAGAGGCGAGCCGTACGTCGCCCGCCTGATGCCGGGCACGCTCGGCCTGCGGGGGCCGAAGATCGCGGTCCTGGGCGCCGACGTGGCGGGCGAGGTGGAGGCGGTCGGCGGGAACGTGACCGCGTTCAGGCCCGGTGACGCGGTGTTCGCACTGCTCGAACAGGGCGGCTTCACCGAGTACGTGTGCGTCCGGGAAGACCGGTTGGCGCCGATGCCGGCGAACCTGTCCTACGAGCAGGCGGCGGCGGTACCGCTCGCGGCCCTCACCGCGCTGTACGGTCTACGCGATCAAGGACAGGTGAAGCCCGGCCAGCACGTCCTGGTCAACGGGGCGTCCGGCGGCGTCGGGACGTTCGCCGTGCAGATCGCGAAGGCGCTCGGCGCCGAGGTGACCGGTGTCTGCAGCACCCGGAACGCGGACCTCGTCCGCTCGATCGGGGCGGACGAGGTCATCGACTACACCGCGCAGGACTTCACCCGGCACGGGCGGCACTACGACCTGCTGCTGGACGTCGCCGGAAACCGTCCGGCGCGGACGTGCCGGCGAGCGCTGACCTCAAAGGGGACGTGCGTGGTCGTCGGCGGGCCGACGGGTCGGTGGATCCAGCCGGCCGGTCACGTCTTGGCGTCGGTCGCGCTCTCGCCCTTCGTGTCCCAGCGGATCGTCCCGGCCGACGTGTACGGATGGACCGGGCACAAGCAGGGCCTGCTGGCGCTGACCGGCCTCATCGAAGAGGGGAAGGTCGCGCCGGTCATCGACCGCGGCTACCCCTTCGAGGACGTTCCGGCGGCCATCGCCTACCAGGAGGGCGGCCGTTGCCGGGGGAAGGTCGTCATCACGGTCTGACGGCGGGGGAGCCTCAGATGTAGGCGTGCTGGGTGCGGATGTGCTCGCGGAGGGCGGCGAGTTCCAGCACGGCCTGTTCGCAGTGGTCGCAGACCCAGACCCCGCTCGGAATGATGATCTTGCGCTTGGCGGCGTCGTCCCGCGCGCAGGCCAGGTGGTAGGCCTGGGCGGCCCGCCGCCATGTTCTCCGGAACAGCGATCGCATCCCGCTCCCTCCTAGCGCCGATGGATTGACGCCCAGAATAGAGGGAGCAAAAGGGTAAAACCTGCATGAACTAGGTAAAACCTGGCCCCATGTCCGTGCCCCGGCCCCAGTGGCACGGGGACGGGGCGCGGCACGGAGTGCCGGGCGTCACTGACCGATCTTGACTCCCGGCTCGCCGTAGCGGTACTCGAGCGGCCTGCTGGCGCGGCGTCCCGGGACGTTCTGGTTCTTCCGGAACGCGAACAGCGGCAGGATCGTCCGGCCGTAGGTGTTCTCCATCATCATCGCGGCCGCCGTGTAGACGGCGATCCCCGCGGAGATCACGAACAGCCAGCCGCCGATGCGCAGCGGCCAGGTCGAGCCCGCCCAGAATCCCGCGGCGGTGAAGCCGGCTCCGACCGCAAGGGGCCACAGGACCGCCGACATCGCCAGGTTCTTGCCCATCGCGGCCAGCGCCCCCAGCCCGGTGATCACGCACAGCGGGATGAACCAGAACGCGAAGCCCTGGCTGACCGCCCCGATCCGCGGACTCAGCGCCAGCGGGTAGACCCCGATGGCGACGAGCATGAACAGCAGGCCCCAGCCGAGCCAGAACGCGCCCCACATGCCGTGCATCGCGGTGGCGAGGCCGTCGCGCGCGCGGTAGGACCACATCCCGGCCAGGAACTGGGCCAGGCCGCCGAACATGATGACGAACGGGAACAGCACGAGCGGCGTGAGCGCCGACCCGTACCAGTTCGCCTGCCAGGCGCCCACCATCATCGTGGCGCCCGCGAACCCGAACAGTCCCAGGATCGACGGCGCCGCGATCGGCGTCAGGGAGATCCGCGTACGGTCCTCCCAGAGGGCGTGCATCTCCGGTTCGGCGGCGCCGCTCCTCGGCGCCGCGGACGCGGCCGGAGCGCCCCGCCCCGCTGGCATATCGTGCGCGGGCATGTCATGCGCGGGCATGTCGTGCCCGGTGCCCGCCATCGGCGTGCCCTCGCCGGGAACCGGCGAAGCCCTTCCTTCGGACCTTCTTCGATCCCTCATGACATCTCCTCCCCGATAGGAGAATCTCCTCACCCCCTTGTAACCGCGAATCAGCAGGTGAAACGCACAAAACGGGCAACCGGTGACGGCGGGTGACGCCGTCCACATACCTGCGGCGCGCAGGGGGCAGAAGAGTTCGTGTGACAGCGGCGCAGGCGCCCGCCCCGGCGGGGGCGCGGGGAGCGGGGGACGGACGTCAGTGGCCGATCCCGTGATCGCGCAGCGCTCCCACCGCGAGACCGGCGTCCCGGCACGACGCCACGACGGCGGGCAGCGCGCCCAGCGTCGACTTCCACGCGCCCGGCGCGGACGTCACGTCGCTGTCGTGCAGCAGCAGGGTCGCGCCGCCCTCGATGCCGGGCGACAGCGCCGACAGCACCGACTCGGGGGTGGCGGACGCCGTCCAGTCCCGGCCCCATGCCGTCCACAGGATCGGCCGCAGCCCGTTGCGGCGGGCCGCCACCAGCGCCTCCGCGCTCAGTGCCCCGTACGGGGGCCGGTACCAGCGGGGCCGCACGCCGCACACGTCCTCGACGAGCCGGACGGTCCGGGCGAGCTCGGCGCAGACCCGTCCCGGACGGGTGAGCAGGGCGTTGTCGTGGTGCCAGCCGTGCACCGCGATCTCGTGGCCGTCGGCGGCGATGCGCCGGCCGACGTCCGGGTGCCGGCTCAGCATCGAGCCGAGCACGAAGAACGTCGCGCGGCAGCCGAGCCGGTCGAGTTCGTCGAGGAACAGCGGCGTGGACGCGCCGTCCGGGCCGTCGTCCAGCGTCAGCGCGACGTGGTCGGTGAAGCCGCGCCCGGCGATCCGGGGCGTCCGGCGGCGGACCGGGGCCAGCCAGGTCGCCGCGGGAAGGGTGTGCGCCAGCGCGACGCCCAGCGCGGCGGCGGTTCCGCCCAGCGCGACGGCGGGGACGCGACGTGCCCGGATACGTGTGTCCACATGACCATTTTGCACAGGGGGGTCCCATCTCATGGGCAAGCGACTCTTAATTCTCACGGCGGGCATGGGGGCGGGGCATGACGCGGTCGCCGGCGAGCTGGAACGGCGGGTGGCGCCGCACGGGGTGGAGGTCTCCGTGGTGGACGTGCTGGACCTCGTGCCGCTGCGGCTCGGGCACGCGCTGCGCCGCGCCTATGCGGGGACGATGAGGTCCGCGCCCTGGCTGTACGCGGCGGTCTACCGGGCGTTCTTCGTCTCCCGGCGGCCGGGGCCGCCCCACCCGCCGCCGCCCTCGCCGCTGACCGCGCTGATCGCGGCGCGGCTGGAGCGGCGCGTCCGGGAGCTGCCGCCGGACGCGGTCGTGTCGACCTTCCACGTCGCCGCCCAGGCCGCCGGGAGGCTGCGCGGGGCCGGCCGGCTGGACGCGCCGTCCCTGGTGCTGGTCACCGACTTCGCCGTCCACCGGATGTGGCTGCATCCCGGAAACGACCGGTACCTGTGCCCGGACGAGACGGCCGCGCGGACCGTGACGGCCGCGACGGGCCGTCCCGCCGTCCGGTGCGCGCCCCTGGTCCCGCCGCGGTTCCGCCGCCCCGGCGGCCCGGACGACGGCGCCCGGCTGCGCAAGGTGGTCGGGGCCGGGCCGGACGAGCGGGTCGTGCTGATCTCGGCGGGCGCGTGGGGCGTCGGGCGGGTGGTGGAGGCGGCGGGCGTGCTGTCGGCCTCCGGCCGGTACCGGCCGGTCGTGCTCTGCGGCCGCAACGGGCGGCTGCGCGCGCGGATCCTCGGCACCGGCCTCGCCCCGGCCCTCGGCTGGCGCGACGACGTGGCGCAGCTGATGGCGGGCGCGTACGCGCTGGTCGACAACGCGGCCGGGATGACCTGTCGGGAGGCGTTCGCGTGCGGGCTGCCGGTCATCTCCTACCGGCCGATCCCCGGGCACGGGCGCGACGGCGCGCGGGCCATGGCGCGCGGCGGCCTCAGCGTCTACGCGCACTCGCCCGCCGAGCTCGTCCAGGCGCTGGACCGGCTCAAGGACGACGCGCTGCGCCGCACCCGCGCCGCCCGGGTGGACGCGTTGTTCAGCGCCGAACCCGCCGAGAGCGCGGTGTGTGCGGCGATCGGCTGACGGTGTGCTGCTCGTGCAGCACGGGGGAGCGGGCGATCCCGATGCTGCCGACCAGGATCAACGCGACGCCGACCAGCTCCATCGCGATCCACCCGCCGCCCCGGACGTGCTCGTCGAACAGGCCGACGCCGAGGCAGATGCTCGCCACGGGGTCGGTCACCGTGAGCGCGGGCTGCACGACGACCAGGGTGCCGCTGGCCAGCGCCATCTGCAGCAGCACCAGGCTGGCGATGCCCGTCGCGACCATCGCGTAGAGCTCCCAGGACGTGAAGGCGGCGCCGAGCCCGCTGTCGGTGATGATCTGCGTCGCCGTCTTCATGTACGCGGCGGTCAGCGCGAACCCCAGCGACGTCGTCACGCCCAGCAACACGGCGCGCAGCGGGCCGCTGACGGCCCACGCCGCCAGGATCAGCCCGGCGCCGAGACCCACCGTCACGGAGCTGGCGATCGTCCATCCGAGCGGGCCCGGCCTGCCCGGGCCCTCCGACGGGCTGGCGGCGACGAGCAGCGCGGCCAGCCCGGCGGTGAGCGCGCCGACCGCCGGCCACGGCACCCTGCCGAACGCGCCGGGCACCAGCCAGCCGAGCAGCAGCATGGTGAACGGCAGCTCGGCCGCCAGCAGCGGCTGGACCAGCGCCAGCCCCGCCCGGTCCAGCGCGGCGGCCTGCAGCAGGAACGCGGCGATCAGCGCGGCGATCCCGCCGAGCCACTCCGGCTTGCGCAGCAGGTCGGCGATCAGCGAGGGCCGGAACGTGTGCTCGTCGGGCGCGCCCTTGGCGACCTGCCGCTGCAGCACCGAGGCCAGCGCGTTGGCGGCGGCGGCCAGGACCGCGAACAGCACCGAGAGCATCAGCACCCCACCCCGTTGGCACCCACTCCGTTCAGCACTCCACCCCGTTCGTGCGCGCGTCCTCCCGCTCACCCGGTTTACCCAGGTACGGCGACCGGCCCAGCACGACGATCCCGGCGACCATCGCCGCCAGCCCGAGCGCCTCCAGCGCCAGGCTGCCGATCGACAGCCGCAGCCGCTCCCCGAAGATCACGATGCTGAGCGCGATGCCGGTCAGCGGCTCGGCCGCCGTGGTCGCGGGCAGCGAGATCCGCAGCGGCGCCGCGTCGAACGCGCTCTGCGAGAACAGCAGCGCGAGCGCCCCGATCAGCACCAGGCTGTAGGGCTGCCAGTCCATGAGGGCGCGCTTCAGGCCGTGGTCGAACAGCAGCAGCACGCTGCGGGTCAGGCCGTCCTGCAGCCCGTACAGCAGCCCGGCGGCGCTGGCCAGCGTGATCGCGCGGACCCGCAGGTCGCGGTGCTGGCCGGCGATCGTCAGCAGGCCGACGAGGCCGAGTACGACCGCGCCCGCGATCCAGCGCGGCGACGTCGTGCTCGGCTCGATGCCCCCGTGCGGCTCGCCGATCGTCAGGAACAGCGCGACGCCCGCGGTGAACAGCACCGCGCCCTGCCACTCGGCGCGGCCGAGCCGCTCCCGGTAGATCAGGTGCGCGGCGACCAGCGCGAAGATCAGGTTGCTCGCCAGCAGCGGTTCGACCTCGGCGATGTCGGCCATGTTCAGCGCCACCGCGAACAGCACCTGCCCGATGATCATCGTGCCGATGCCGGCCAGCCAGAGCCGGCTGCGCAGCAGGTGCAGCAGCAGCCGGGGGTGCAGCATCTCCTCCAGCGGCTCGCGGTAGGCGGCATGCTGCTGGGCGACGAAGCCGAGTCCGGTGAACGCGGCCGCCGCCACGGCGAAGATCATCCCGAAAAGGCTCATAAGGATCGGTAGATCCGCGCCCGGCGGCTCCGGGCCGCGAAGATCACGATGGACCCCCTACCCACGCCGGCCTGCACGAATCGGATTCTTCGGCGCGTGCCGCGGGGCACCGGCCGGGCCCGCGGCCCGGCCGGATCCGGTCACGGCCATTCCACAAACCGACCGGCCGGTATGTACTACCGGCACGTTCGACCGTGGGAGTCCCATGCGCATCCGTGCCCTCGCCGCCCTCACCGCGACCGCGCTCGCCACACTGCTGCCCGCCGGTACGACCCGCGCCGACACGACGCCCGGCGACCAGCCGCTGCCCGGCTACAGCATCCAGAACCCGCCGCTCGCGCCCGTCCAGGTGCACGGCGCCCCGTCCCGCGTCATGCAGGGCGTGTACCGGCACGCCGCCTACGACATCGAGGTGCCGCCGCACTGGAACGGCCGGCTGGCGATGTTCGCGCACGGCTACGCGGGGCAGGGCAAGGTGCTGGCGGTCGGCCCGCCGCCGTTCGGACTGCGCCAGCGGATGCTCGACCAGGGCTACGCGTGGGCCGCCTCGTCCTACTACGACAACGGCTACGACGTGCGGGCGGGCGTGGTCGGCACCCGCGACCTCGCCGACCTGTTCGCCGCCAAGGTCGGACGGCCCCGGCAGCGGATCATCGTCGGCGCCTCCATGGGCGGGCACATCGTCGGCCGCTCGATCGAGCAGTACCCCGGCTACTACGCGGGCGCGCTGCCGATGTGCGGCGTCCTCGGCGACGACGCCCTGTTCGACTACTTCCTCGACTACAACGTCGTCGCGCAGGACCTGTCCGGCATCCGCGAGTACCCCGTGACCGCCGGCTACCAGACCACGACCGTGCCGAAGATCGAGCAGGCCCTCGGCCTCACCGGGCTGACCCCGGGCGGCCCCGACACCACCAACGCGCGCGGCAAGCAGTTCCGCTCGATCCTGATCGGCCGGACCGGCGGCGCGCGGCCCGGCGCCGAGCAGGCGTTCGCGTACTGGAAGGACTTCCCCTTCACCCTCGCCACCCCGCCCGCGCCCGGCGCCACGCTCGCGGAGGACCCGGGGCAGCTCGCCACCAACCGGTTCACCCGCTACACGCCGAACACCCCGGTCGACGTCAACGGCACCGTCCAGCGGGTGCCCGTGGCGAACCCGGCCGCCCGGCTCTCGCACCGGCTGTCGCAGGTCCCGCTGATCGACGGGCGCCCGAACGTCCCCGTCCTGTCCCTGCACGGGCTCGGCGACATGTTCGTCCCGTTCTCCATGGAGGAGGCCTACGCCGCCGAGACCGCCCGGAACCACCGGTCGGGGCTGCTCGTCCAGCGGGCCGTCCGCACCGTCCAGCACTGCGAGTTCTCCGACGCCGAGGCCGGCGCCGCCTGGGACGACCTGATCCGCTGGATCGGCACCGGCCGGCGCCCCGCCGGCGACGTCACGACGAAGCCGTCCGTGGTCGCCCGTCCCGACTACGGGTGCCGGTTCAGCGACCCCGCCGCCTACGCCGCCGGCACCGGCACCCGCCGCCTGTTCCCGCCCTGCCCCGCCCGCTGACCCCGCTACCGGCCCGCGTCGGGCCGTCGTCGCCCGGCCCCCGCGACGACGGCCCGGCGCGGGCGTCCCGTCAGCGCGCCTGCTCCTGGCGCGGCTCCTCTGGGCGCGGCTCTTCTGGGCGGACCTCGTCGATGTGGGTGAGCTTGTCCGGATTGGTCACCGCGTAGATGCCGCGGATCCGGTCGCCGTCCGGGGCCAGGTCGAGGACCATGACGCCGAACGGGGCGTCGTCGTTGTCGAAGAGCAGCGCGGACGGGTCGCCGTTGACCGTGCGGTACCGGACGTCCAGCGGCCACCGCTCCCTCCCGACGCCGCCGGTGATCGTGCGCGCCACCCGGTCGGCGCCGTGGATCGGGCGCAGCGCCGCCGGCCGCGCCTTGCCGCCGCCGTCGGTCCACAGCGTCACGTCCGGCGCCAGCATCTCCATCAGGTCCTGGATGTCGCCGCCCAGCGCCGCCCGCAGGAACCGCTCGGTGACCTGCCGCTGCACCTTCGGGTCCGCCTGGTAGCGGGGACGGCGCGCGTGCACGTGCTCGCGGGCCCGGTGCGCCAGCTGCCGGACCGCGGACGGGCTGCGGTCCAGGATCGCCGCGATCTCGGTGTGCGCGTACCCGAACACCTCGTGCAGCACGAACACGGCCCGCTCCAGCGGCGTCAGCGTCTCCAGGACGACCAGCAGCGCCATCGACACCGCCTCGGTCCGCTCCGCCGACTCGTCCGCCCCGGCATCGCTGACCAGCGGCTCGGGCAGCCACGGCCCCACGTACGTCTCCCGGCGGCGGTTGATCACCGCCTGCCGGGCGAGCGCGGTGTTCACCGCGATCCGCACCAGGTACGCCCGCGGGTTCCCGATCTCCTCCGCGCCGCCCGCGCCGTGCCGGGCGGCCCACGCCAGCCACGCGTCCTGCAGGACGTCCTCGGTGTCGGCGACGCTGCCGAGCATGTTGTAGACGACCGAGAACAGCAGCTCCCGGTGATCGGCGAACACCCGCGTCGCGGTGTCCTCGGCGGTGCCTTCGGGCATGGGTCGACCTCCTGTGCGCTCACCCCCTAGAGGGCCGCGCCCACCCGAAGTGTGACATCCCGCCGCCGGATGTGATGTGCGCCTCACCCCGGCGGCGCGGTGTCACACTCGCCGGCCCGCCGCCCCTCTTTGGTCGCGAAAACGGGGCAATCCCGGCTCGACACAAGGGGGTCCTCCATGAGCCGCACCACGGAGCCCGGCACCGGCGCGCCCACCGGCGCGACGGACCGGGTCGACGTCTCGTTCATGTACGCCGTCCACGACGCCTTCCAGCGCGACCTCGACCGGCTGATCGCCATGGCCGACGCCGGGGACGTCTCCGGCCCCGCGCTCCGCGCCGGCTGGGACCGGTTCACCACGTTCATCGCCGTCCACCACACCGCCGAGGACACGCACCTGTGGCCCGTCCTGCGCGGCCGGGTCTCCGACACCGCCGTCCTCGACCGGATGGAGGCCGAGCACAACGCCCTCGACCACCTGCTCGACGCCGTCGAGACGGCGATCCCCGGCCCGGCGAACGTCCTCGCCGCCCGCGCCGGCGAACTGGCGCAGGGCCTCACCGAGCACTGCGACAACGAGGAGGAGCTGGCGCTCCCGCTGGTCCAGAAGCTGCTGACCCGCAAGGAGTGGAACGCCTTCGGCAACGAGCAGCGCAGCAAGCTCGGCATGAGCGGCGCCGCGTCCTTCTTCCCCTGGCTGCTGGACGGCGCGGAGGACGCCACGCGCCGCACGGTCCTCGGCATCGTCCCGCCGCCCGTCCGGCTGCTGTACCGGGCCGTCTGGCGGCCCCGCTACGAACGCGCGCCCCGCTGGCAGATGCCGGCGAGCGCCTGAATCGGGAGACAGATCATGGCAACCCCGGACGCCCCGGCGTCCTTCCTCGCGACCGGCCGCGGCAAGATCACCCTGACGCTGCTGTGCGCGATCGCGTTCCTGGACTTCATCGACGCCTCGATCGTCAACGTGGCACTGCCCGCGATGCGCAAGGACCTGGACTTCTCCGTCCAGGACCTGCAGTGGGTGCCGTCCGGATACCTGCTCACCTACGGCGGGTTCATGCTGCTCGGCGGGCGGCTCGCCGACCTGCTCGGCCGCCGCCGCGTCGTCCTCGCGGGCACCGTCCTGTTCTCGCTGTCGTCGATCGCCGGCGGCCTCGCCCAGAGCTCCGGGATGCTGGTCGGCGCCCGGTTCGCGCAGGGCATCGGCGCCTCGCTGATGCTGCCCGGCACCCTGTCCATCCTCACCACGACGTTCAAGGAGGGCGGCGACCGCGGCAAGGCGCTCGGCGTGTGGGGCGGCGTCGCCGGCGGCGCGTCCGCCGCCGGGGTGCTGCTCGGCGGACTGCTCACCGACGGGCCCGGCTGGCGCTGGGTGATGCTGGTGAACGCCCCCGTCTGCCTCATCGTGATCGCCGGGCTGTTCCTGCTGGTCGAGGGCGACCGGCGGAGCGCGAAGCTGGCGAACTTCGACGCCCTCGGCGCGATCCTCGTCACCGGCGGGATGCTGCTGCTCGTCTACACGATCGTCAAGGCGCCGGACGTCGGCTGGGGCGCGGCCCGCACCGTCGGCGGCCTCGCCGGCGCCGCGGTGATCCTGCTGGCGTTCCTGGTGAACGAGCAGCGCAGCCGCCACGCGCTGATGCCGCTGTCGCTGCTGCGGATCCGCGGGCTCGCCGCCGCGGACGTCACCCAGCTCGTCGCCCTCGCCGGCTTCCTGTCGATGTTCTACTTCCTCAGCCTGTACATGGAGAACGTCCTCGGATACTCGCCGATGCAGACCGGCTCGGCGTACCTGCCGCTGTGCTTCGGCGTCGGGATGGCCGCCGGGATCGCCTCCAAGCTGCTGCCCAGGACCGGGTCCCGGCCGCTGATGGTCGTCGGGCTGCTGCTGGCGGCCGTGGGCATCTTCTGGCTCTCGCGCATCCCGGTGGACGGCGAGTACCTCACCGACCTCCTGCCCGGCCTGATGGTCACCTCATTCGGGCTCGGCCTGGCGTTCGTGTCGATCACCGCCGCCGCCAACGCCAACGTCCCGCCGGACAGGGCGGGCATCGCGGCGGCGCTGCTCAACGCCTCGCAGCAACTCGGCGGCGCACTCGGCCTGGCCATCCTTTCGGCCGTGTCCACCGCCCACGCCAACGACCTGTTGGCCGAGCACAAGCCCAGGAACGAGGCGCTCACCTCCGGGTTCTCCCGGGCCCTGCTGACCGGCAGCATCTTCATCGCCGCCGCGGCGATCGTCGCGCTGCGCGCCGCCAACACCCGCGGCGAGGCCGAACAGCCCGCGGACGCGGCGCCGGCCGAGGCCGTCCCGGTCAGGTAGGCGCGGGCTCCGGCCGCCCCCCGCGGGGCGACCGGATCAGGAAGGTGCCGGCCAGCACCACCAGACCCGACATCATCAGGACGAACTGGGCGGGAGCCATGCCCAGCGGCTCGCCGCCGGCCTCCTTCAGGAGGTCGGCGGCGCCGCCCGCCAGCAGCGCCGCCAGCGCCAGCCCGAACCGCAGCACCGAGTGGAACGCGGTGAGCGCCAGGTTGCGGTCGACCCCGCCGAGGCTCTCCTGCAGGTAGGTGATCCCGCCGACCAGCGCGCTCGTCGCGGCGGCACCGAACAGGACCGCGCCGACGAACGACCACGGCTTGGACGCGAGCCCGCCCATCGACGCGATCACCACGCCCTGCACGGCGGTCGCGATCCGCACCTGCGTCAGCAGGCTCCCGGTCTTGCGGTGCAGCACCAACAGCCCCACGATCGCGCCCACGCCGAAGCACACCACCAGCGCCCCGAACCCGATCTGCCCCGCATTGATCACGCTCTTCACGAACACCACGCCCAGCGAGAACAGCGCGCCGAGACCCAGCGCCACCACCGCGATCCCCGGCAGCACACCCCGCACCACCCGCAGCTTCAGCGCGTTGATGAACCCGTGCTTCTCCCCGGCCTCCTGCTCGTCGCGCTCCATGGCCAGCTTCTCGCCCGGCCCCGGACCGAGATCCGGGATCGCCCGCACCGCCAGCCACGACCCGAGATACGTCAGCGCGTCCAGCCAGAACACCACCACGTACCGCCAGTGGCCCTCCCAGCCGGCCTGGTTCGACAGCCACAGGATCAGCCCGAACGCCCCCGCGCCCAGCGGGATCATCCCGTACGAGGTGGCCATCGTGATCCCGTTCGCCATCTCCAGCGTCCCGGTGTCGTGGTCGTCCTTGCCCTCCTCCCGGTCGTCGCCGATCAGGAACGGGATCGCCGCGTCCCGGGCGGGCAGGAACATCAGCCCGACCACCTCGATCATGAACGCCCAGACGTACACCCACCACAGCCACGGCACGATCGGCAGCGCCAGCGCCATGCCCACCCTGATCAGGTCGGACGTCAGCATCACGCTCCGCCGCCGCCACCGGGTCACCACCCGCGCCGCCACCGGGGCGCCCAGCGCGGACGGCAGCAGCCGCAGCACCAGCACCCCGCCGACCGCCGTGGTGGAACCGCTCAGCTCCAGCACGAAGTACATCAGCGCGAGCGTGCCCATCCAGTCGCCGAGCGCCGACACCGTCTGCCCGATGATGAGCCGCCGGAAATCCGGCTGGGTCAGCTGCTCCTTGAGGGCCATACAGGTTCCATCCACGGTGTCCGGCGCCGCGCGCCGAGGGGAGTGCCGCTGGGACGATCATTTCCGCTGAGCAGCGCCGCCAGCCGGACCGCCGCGGCGTCCCAGCTCCACCGCTCCCGGGCCCACGCCCGCCCGGCCGCGCCCATCGCCGCGGCCCGTCCGGGATCTGCCAGCAGCCGATGCAACGCCAAAGCCAGCTCGTCCGGGCCGCCTGCGTCGACGAGCAGGCCCGTCCGCCCGTCCATGAGAGCCTCCGGGCTGCCGCCGGACCGGCCGACCACCACCGGCACCCCCGTCGCGGACGCCTCCAGCACCGACAGCCCGAGCCCCTCCGTCTGCAGGCCGCACCGATCGTCCCGGCACGGCAGCGTGAAGACGTCGGCCGCCGCATAGTAGTACGGCAGGTCGGCGGGCGTTATGGGACCGGCCAGCGTGACCGTGCCCGGCGGCGCCTGCGCCGCCAGCTCGGCGAGCCGCCGCCGCATCGGGCCGTCCCCGACGATGACCAGCCGCGCGTCCGGATGCCTGCGCACCACGTCCCCCCACGCCCGCAGCAGCACGTCATGCCCCTTGCGGCGCACCAGCCGCGCCACGCTCAGTACCACCGGCCCCCTGCCCAGCCCATGCCGCCGCCGGACCTGCGCCCCGTCCAACCCTGGCCGGAACCGGCCGGTGTCCACCGCGCCCGCCAGCTGCACCAACCGCGTCCGATCGCGCACGGCCTCCTGCAACTCCGGCAGCGTGCCCGCGCTCAGATGAGTGACCACGTCGAACGACCGCACCACCGCCCTTAACGCCGCCCGCGTCGGCGGCGCCCGGAACCACCCGAGCTCCTGCCCGTGCGTCGACCCGACCAGCCGCCGCACCCCCGCCGCCCGCACCAGCGGCGCGTACAGCCCGAACGGCGCCACCGCCGTGATCCACGCCGCCTCCGTCCCCTGCCGCGCCACCAGCCGCCGCAACCCCCGGAACAACAGGTACCCGCGCCGCCTCACCACCGGAAACTCAAGCCCCGCATCGAAGTCCGCCGCCCCCGGCGACGCGGGCGCCACGACGACCACCCGGTCGGCTGGCAGCCGCCGCACCAGCTCCCACGTGAACGTCTGCACACCGCCCGACTCCGGCGGAAAGTGCCCACTCAGAACCAGAGTCCGCGGCATCTCCATCCCCCCCGAATTCCCCCCAACCCGCCCCCCAACCAACCCCCACCCCTCCACCCCGACCCCCCGCAACCCCCACCCACGGCCCCCAATGCCCCTGACCTCGGCGGCCATGCCGTCCCAAGCACTCCCGGAAAGCCCTACTGGTGCCCCGCACCGCCAGCACCACAACCCCAAACCCGCAAAGCCCCGACGCTGCCTTCCCGACAAGCCGCGCCGGCCACTTCCCGCCGACACCCTCCATCACGCCACACCGCAAAGCCCGCCGACAACCCAGAAAACCACCCACCCGCCGACGAGCTCAGCCGCCCACCTTGCCGCGCTCCGCCTACATCGCACCGTGACCGATGTCAGACGATCTTCGCTGCGATCAGCTTCACGAATTCCGGAAGTACCCGGTCCCGCCACACCCATGGATAGGGTGCGTCCATCCCCTCGAACACCGCGCCGCTCCGGCCAGAGATGGAGAACAACAGCGGCCCCTTCGCACACACGAGCTCGGGCATGTAGACGGACGGATCCGCGCACCGGGCTCCGCCGACGGTCCTCTCGTCATGGCTGAAGGACGACGTGGATGTCTCGTAGTAGCGCTCAAGCAGGCGGGCGCCGGCGACCCCGCCGACCTTGAGCGTGATCACCGTGGTACTCGCCCTCTCGCCGGAAGGCGCAGAGGCTGCGAGTCGTGTCGTGAAGCGGAGGAGTCGGCAGGGAAGTCAAAAATTGACGGCACGTATGCGCTGGGATAATCCAACCGTACCTTCGCCAAGAAAAACGGCGAGCGCGGACGACGCGACGCCGAGCGCGAATCCAGCGGGAGCTTTCCTGATGACCATCACCCGCTGAGACCTCAAGGGCTTTGGGACCGTTACCTTTGCCAGAACTGACCTGTGGTCAGGCTCTGCGTCGGCGTTGGCCAGCGCCCGTCCCTGTAGGCGGTGTTGTCGTTGTTCTGCGTCCTGAACACCGCCGACGTCCTCGAACCTGTAGCGGACCGGCCAACCCCTAGTGGGACCCGGGCGCCTGCACTGCCGTGCTCCGCCCGGATGAGGCCGCCTTCTCAGCCTCGACTCGCCGCTTACTCGGTGTTCAAACGTCAAGGCGCCCTCAACATCGAAGGCCACGGCGCTGTCCGCTTCCTGTTGGTCGGGACAGGCACCAACTTGGCGCTACACGAAATTCACGTTAAAGCGGAAACGACGGAAACAACGATGTTCCGTGCATCGCCAGAGGTTTGAGCGTAACCGAAGGTGTCGACTTTTGACGCTCCTTGTGAGGAGGTTCTATCTGAGGATAGTGAGCCCTCCCAGAACACCTCAATGACAACATTCTTGAAGCGGCAGTACGAATAGGCACCATGGACGTTGTACTTCTGGACGCCATAACTGTTGGACCTGGTCAATCTCTGTGCTATCGGCAGAGAAAAAGCCGCGTCCCCGGCGTTTGACAGAGTCGTGGCCGAGCCTGTGTCGGCCCCTCCGTCGTCTTTGTCCTTAGAGTGATTATTCTGTAGATCGCGAAACTTGGAGGAAAAGGCCTCTTTGGCCTCTTTCGTATTCGTCAAACGACGTATTCGGACGGATAGAAGGCGGCCCCCACCCGTGTCGAATGATTGCCAACTGTAGTTGAGTTGATCACTCCTGTCATTGAAGAAGTCAGCTTGCATCTTCAAGCCGGCCGCGCCCGTGGGCAGATGTTCGTCAAGCATGTGGCCGACGTCCGGAAGTTGCGTCACAAGTCCGTCAGAATCAACGATGACCGGGGCCGGAGAACTGGCCCGATGTGGCGCACTGAGGTCTGACTCATGGGAGGGCGTCCTACGATTTAGAATCAAGGCAAGAAAGATCGCCAAGACCAGAATTCCAACGACCAGGGAGTATCGGAGCCTTCTGTTATGCCAGAAGATCCTAGCAAAACTTGTCATCAGAACTTCCTATGAAGCCGAGCGTAGAACGGCAACGGTACATCAACTGGCGGGGACCTTCGCAAATCCGCCTATCTGTGAAATGATCGAGCCGATCTCACTTATTGTGGTGCCGTATTTTTCTATAGGCTTTATTTGACTTATCACGTCCCCCACCTGTTGCGCGCCATCTCCAATCTTCTGCATGTCGCTGATGGCCGACTTCAGGTCGGTTCCCGAGCTCTTCAGCTTCTTCATCTGCTCGTCATATGCTTTGCTTACCTTTTCAATTTTCGGATTATACCAATTATGCTCCCCTTGATTGAGGAGCCCGCCAGGGTCCAGGGACCCGGAGAGGGGCGACTTCCCTTCGTAATATTTGAGTCCCTCCTCGAGGGTGCCGGCCAACGTCGCCAATTCGGTGGCAGCCAGTTTTCGCGCTTCGTCCGCGTCCTTGTATGCTTTTGCGAGGTAGTCATTAAAAGCTTTTGCCATCTCGGTGTACTGGCTCGGCCCGGGTGGAGGCGAGGGGTAGTTGGTCCTCCGAAAGGCATCGTCCTGGACGAAGTAGCCGGCCGCGAAACCTATCTCCAGTTGTTGGTCGATGCCATGTTCGATCTCCGCGAGTCTGCACGCGAGATTGTCCATCACTCCTCCGACTGCACTTGCGATGCGGTTGACCGCGGTCATGATCGCCGCGTCCTGTCCATAACTGTTCTTGAAAGCGTCTGCTGCTTGTCCCGACCACTTATCATGGTCTTGGCCAATAAGGTCATTGACCTGTTTCGTGATCCGAGCCACAGCTGGGTTGCCGGCTTTCGCGAGCGCGTACAGCTGACCCGCCAATTGGTACATACCGGCATAATCGCCCCGTATATAGTGCATCCAAGTAGGCGGAAGTGATTGCCGCACCTGTGGAATGGTCGCTTCAGGGAAGTTCCCCAGCGGCTTGGCTCGTGGATCCGGATTTGGCGTCAATGTCCTTGCCCCCCTCCAGGTGCAGGTGCAGTTCCAGGTACAGGCACAGTTCCAGGTTTGGCAACAACGCTTATGGCGACCTGGAGGAGCTCTGTCATGACGGCCTCTTTGGCCTGGTAGTTCTCTGCCACCCACTGGAGCTTTGCGCCATGTTGCCATGTAGCGTCCGCCACCAGTCCGTGGAGCAAGGTGAGCATCTGCAGCGTGTTATGCATTATTTCATCGAGTTGACCACCGCCGCTGCTGGGCTTTCCCAATCCTTCTTGCGGCATACCTCCCTTGTAGTCGACGGCGACGCGTTTGAAATTGGCGCCGGCATAAATCAGTGCATCGGCGTGAACATTGTAACCGGTCATTTTCCATCCTCTCGGTACTGTGCCGCCTGAAGGTCCGGTGAATTAACCTGAGCAGCCAAGACCGGATTTACCACCAATGGAACGCGACCTTCGACTTGTCGAAGGAGTTCTATGATATCAGTTTGCGCAAATCTCTGTTCTTCGCCGAGTGTGGTTGAAAGTATAGATTCGCTAGTGTATATCGGCAGTACAGGCCCGCCCCCGGAAAGGCTGCGCACTTCGTAGTAAACCTCTTGGTCGCCGGCTTGTGTTGTTTCGTCTGAGCCGATCGGGACAAATACGTCCAGGCCAATGCTATTTGTGATTGGCGCGGCGAGTCCCCGCGTCGGACTATCTCCTTGTCGCTTGATCCTGTCTTGTTCTTCCCCGGGCTCGAGTGAATGCATGCGTTCCTTCACTTCCTCAGGGGTGGCAGGCGCAGCAGGAGTGCTTTCATTTAGGAGCTTTCGTAGCGGCCGCTCATTGTTGATTGGCAATTTAACGAACTCTCGTCTCGACTGATGGCTGCCAGTGGCTATGTTGAAGGGGACGATCACCGCGGCCCGTGGCTCACTGTCTCGGTGAACTCGTCATTATTCTGTCCGCTATTACATTCTAGTGTAAGGCTTACGTAGACTTTCTCTTCTTGGCGAGTATTCCGACTGCTGTGACGAAGATGAGTGCGAAAAAGGCAGTTGCGGCCCCGGTTGCTTTCCAAACCGTGGACCCGGAGTTCCCGTGTGCTGTTACTCTAGGTCGATTTACAGGCGGCGTATTGTTTGCTGAAGACTTTCTTTCTCGAATGTCGCCATTGCTTGATGTGGCGATGCCTACTTTGTCGTACACGGGATTCGGAAAGTCACTCGCCACGCGAGCGGTTAAGGCTTTGTAGGGGACTAGGGCGCCGTAGCCGGTCTTTTTGTCCCAGCCCTTGGGGCCTAGGTCCCTCGCCGTGGCCAGCATGCGTTGGACGACCTCGCGGCCGGACATGTTGGGGAAACGGGATCTCATCAGGGCTACCACCCCTGAGGTGAGCGCTGCTGCGGAACTGGTTCCATTGACTCCAGGAGTGAATATTCCTTCCTTACCTATCGATCCTACGGAGACGCCCGGGGCGGCGAGCATGACATTGGCTCCCGGAGTTGATTTCTGCCATGGCGCCAAGTGCGCGTCAAGTGCACCTACTGCAAGCACCCCGGGACAGTTGGCGGGTGCGTATGACGACTCATAGAAGGGCTTGTTCCCGGCTGCTGCAACGATGATCACGTCATGGTGGACGGCGTAGAGGACTGCGGCCCGCAGGTCGCCCGGGCATGTGGTGGCCGGCACGCCCTGCGAGATGTTGATCACCTTCGCCCCGTGATTCACGGCATAGTAAATCGATTTGTTAAAATCAGTGGGTGGTTCGACAATAGGGAGAATGTGACTTCTTGGGGCGATTCCGACCATGCCAGTGCCCGAGCCTTGGCTTGCAATAAGGGCGGCCATTCCGGTACCGTGTCCGCCCAACTTCGTATCCGAGTCGGCCCGGCCATCACGGCTCGCTGAGCCAGCGTCTCCCTCTCCCGAGAGCACCACACCTGCGAGGTCCGGAAGTTTCGCCTCCACGCCGGAATCGATTAATCCGATGGTGATGCCCTCTCCCTGGGCGACTGGCCATACCTTTTGGGTTATCTGCCAGGCTTCGAACCACCATTCTTCGGAACGTGGACTCGGTGCTGCCAATGCCGGAGGGCAGAGGGAAAGAAGCAGGGCGAAAGCCATCGCTGCGGCCGAAGCTGTTCTTGTTCGGGAAGGCAAGCGTTCGGAGAATTCAACTGCCATGTTCCGGGTTCCTCATGGACTGATCGAATTTACCGAGGACTCTCGGCGAGACCTCTGTTTCGTCCCTCCAGAGATCGTCGTCCTCCAGCATGGAAGTGTTTCTTGACCTTTCAACTTCTCTTGCTCCACCTCCCATGCCTCCGGTCATAGGAAATCCAGTTCCGGCAGATCCCGGTCGCGCCTCCGCCGTTGGCATCCCGGCGCTCCCAGCGGCCGGTCGCAGGGCGCTGTTGCGAAGCACTCCATCTGCCCCTACTTGTTTCGGCCCGCCTGCTGCGCCGTATGGTTCGAGCGACTCCTGACCGATACCTCCCATCCCATTGAAACCCTTACCGCCTATGACCCCGCCTGGCGAGAGTCGGCTCGCTCCTCCCAGGACTGGCCGTCCTATCTGGGATTCTGGCGAATCCGTGGGTGTGGAAAGTCGTGGTCGTCCTACTCCGGTTTGCGCTTCAGAAGTCGGACGTGGCTGAGCGCCCTTGCTGGGCAGGGGCCCCGCCTGCCCCCCTCCGGCCGGAGGCACCTGGCCCAGGCCTGGTGCGGCGCCGCCGTCGCCGACGGGCGGTGTTGTCGCGGGCGCTCCTGGGGCCACTCCGGGGTTCTGGCCAACGCCAGGCATGGAGCCCGCCAAGTTCGTGGGGCTGCCATGCGAGGGAGTCGGGACCGGTGTTCTCGGTCCGTCTCCGGGTAGCAGTCTTATCGGTCGTGGGTCTGTGAGGCGCTCTGGGCTCGACATCGACGGTGATGCAGACGCGCTGCCTCCGTTGCTAGATGTCGATGTGCCGCCGGCGGGGACGCCAGCGCGGGCGTTCCCCCCACCGGCTGCCGACGTCATCCCGGGCGCTCCGGTTCCGGATCCGCCGCTGAGGTAGGGAGTATCTCCGAGATCAAGATCCTGGCTGAGAGCGAGGGCGGAGGGGATCTGGTCGAAGGCTGAGGCGAGGGACGCGTTGGTCTTTGCCAAGGCTTCCTGAGCCGCCTTGTTGTCGGCGGGGGTGGCTGCGGCCTCGCCGAGAAGGCCTGGTACGGAGGCTGCCGGGCCGGTCGGCGGCGGGATCCGGGGCGGGTTTCGGAGAGCGGCGGCGCCACTGGACATGGCGGTTCCGAACTGCCCGCTCGCCTTGGCGAGTGTGGCGGCGTTCTCGGTGAGCTGCTTGACCTCGGACGTGCCGGCCTGCTGGGCGTCCCCGTCCCAGATCTGGTTCAGACGTTTCGTGTGCTGGCCGAGGCGCTGTTCGAGGTCCTGGAGGGCGCTTTGCAGGCTGATGTACGCCTGCTGGAGCCCTTCGAGGTCGGCCGGTTTGGCGTTCGCGAAGAAGGACTTGATGGTCAGGTAGTCGTACTGTGCCGGGTCACCGTGGCCGAGGGAGCCGGGCCGGATGCCAGGCTCGTACGGATGGAGTGTCAAAGCCGCCGGCCTCCTGTCGTTACAGCGGTCGCTCGATACGGTGTCACGGCTACCAAGGAGCCACGTTCGTCGGCGTCGGGGTCCGAGAAGCCGCCTTCGCTCCTTCTTCCGCCTTGCCGTAGGTCTTCGCGGAGTTCTCGACCCGGCTGGCTATCGCTTTGGCGACCTGCACGTATTGGTCGAGGACGTCGAGCATGTTGGTGTGGGCGGTGTTGACTTTGGAGGCGAGTTGTTGGGCCACGTCCCAGCCGCCGACCTCGTGGACCTGGATCTTGAGGGCTTGGACGGCCTGCTCCACGGCCTTGATGTCGTTGCGCATCTCGTCGGCGACCTTGAGGAGTTCGCGGCGGCGGACCTCGTACTTGCCGGCTCCTCGGGACGGGCGAGTGCCGGCCGTGGGCTGGGTCGGGGGTTGTTGGGGAGTGGGTTTTGGGGGAGCGGCGGGCGTTCCGGTGGGGAAGCCCTTGGGGAACAGGAGCTGGTTCAGGTCGTTGGACGGGTCCTGGGGAGGCATGGGCGGTCCTTCGGTGTGGTTCAGCTGCCCCACATGGCGGTGTTCTGGCGTTCGGCGCCGAGGTGGATGTCGTGGGATTCGCCGATGACCTTGC
>NZ_BAAAMR010000052.1:0-70917 GCF_039529375.1 Actinomadura napierensis | reverse complement strand
GGAGCCGGCGCCCCGCCCGCCGCGTCCGGTGCTGACGCCGCGCGAGGTGGACGTGCTGTCCTACGTGGCGATCGGCTGCACGAACGCGGAGGCCGCCGAGCGGCTCGGGCTGCTGCCGGAGACGGTGAAGAGCTACCTGCGGTCGGCGATGCGCAAGCTCGACGCTCACACCCGGCTGGAGGCGGTGACCTCGGCGCGCCGCGCCGGGCTGCTGCCCTGATCGCGGGACTCCTCGCGGGGCTGCTCGCGGGGCTGCTCGCGGCGGGCGGCGAGCCATCCGGCGAACCCGGCGGCGCAGGCGGCCACCGCGGTGCCCGCGAACGCGATCATCACGACGGTGAAGGCGTGCCGGTGGGTGCCGCCGAGGCCGAGGTAGAGGGTGCCGAAGACGGCGACGCCCGCGAGCGCCGACAGCTGCGAGTTGGTGTTGGCGACGCCGCTGAGGTCGGGCGCGAACCGGGCCGGGACGTCCGCCGTGGCGCGCCCGAGCTGGGACGCGAAGCCGAGACCGAGCCCGAACCCGCCGAAGCCGAGCAGGACGACGAGGAGGGCCCCGTCGGCGTGCGCGAGCCCGACGGCCAGGTAGGCGGCGGCGAGGATCAGGTAGCCGATGACCGGCGCGTGGTCGGTGAGCCGCGACGGGAGACGCGGCAGCAGCGGCCCCGCGACGCCGAACGCGGCCACCCACGACACGAGCACCAGGCCGGAGAACATCGCGCTCTTCCCGAGGCCCTGCTGGAGGTAGAGGGCGAGGACGAACAGCATCGCGAAGTACGTCGCGGTGGCCAGCGCGATCGACCCGAGCGACCACGCGACGACCGGGCGCGCGAGCACACCCAGGTTGACCAGCGGCGATCCGCCGCGCGCCGCGATGCGCCGCTGCCGCCGCACGAACAGCGCCAGCACGGGCGCGCTCGCGGCCAGGCAGATCCACGTCCACGCCGGCCAGCCGGCCTCGCGCCCGAAGATGAGGGGGACGGTCGCCAGCAGCACGCCCGCCGACAGCAGGGCGACACCGCCGAGGTCGAGCCGGGCCGCGCCCCTGCCCGCGTCGCGGGGCAGCAACCGGGCGCCCGCCGCGAGCAGCGCGACGCCGACCGGCACGTTGACCAGGAAGACGGGCCGCCAGCCGAGCCCGAACAGGTCGGCGGAGACCATGACGCCGCCGAGCACCTGACCCGCGACCGCGCCGCCGGACAGCGTCATCACCAGCAGGCCCTGCGCGCGCGCCCGCGCCTTCCCGGTGAAGTGGATCTGGATGCCGGACAGGACCTGCGGCACCATCAGCGCGCCCGCCGCGCCCTGCACGAGCCGCGCCGCGACCAGCGCCCCGGTGACCGGGGCGACCCCGCAGGCCAGCGACGCGGCGGTGAAGACGGCGAGGCCGAGCAGGAACGTCCGCCGGTGCCCGCGCGCGTCGCCGAGCCGGGCGCCCGTCACCAGCAGCACCGCGTACGTCAGCGTGTACCCGGACACGACGAGCTGGAGCGCGGCGCCGGAGGGGTGCAGCCCGTCCTGGATCGAGGGCCCCGCCACGTTCACGATCGCGGTGTCGACGTTCACCATGAACTGGCCGAGCATCAGCACCGCGAGCATGCCGCGCGGATGGGCGGCGTCGCCTGAGGAGTTCATGGGCGGGTAACCCCGCGGGGGCGGGGCCGGTTGCGCATCCGGACGGGGCGGGCGATCGGCCCGGCGACGGGGTCAGCCTGGGTGGTGCGGCGGCGGACGCGTGCCGTCCAGTGCAGATCGGCCCCCGTGGCGCACTGCCTGGACGTAGCGACATCACCGCGCACCGGCTGCGCCGGGCCGTGATCGCTCGGCCGTCCCGCCCGCTCGCGCCGGCGGAGACGTCCGGCCCCCGATGTGCAGGAAAAACCGTAACACCCCTGCGAACCCGATTGTTCGTGATTGGTCCGGCGACGGGCGTGTTCAGAACCACGTCCTGACGTAGTCCACGACGACGGGACCGTCCGCGCCGGCGTCGTCCACGACCGGGATCAGCGTCCATTTGTCGAGCGCGGTGCAGGGGTGGGAGAGGCCGAGCCGGACGACGTCGCCGACCTCGACGGACGCGTCGCGCAGGAAGGCGTGCTGGTCGTTGAGCGCGGTGACGCGCGCGCCGTCGACCGGTCCGGCGCCCTTGCCCCGGACGAGCTGCGGCTCCGGCAGGCCGGCGTCGAACGAGACGTCGCGGCGCCCCGCGTCCAGCAGCGCGAGCGCGGGCTCCGGCACGGACACGACGCGGCCCCACGCGTGCATGGCCGACCGGAAGCGCTCGCCGCCCGCTCCGGCGCCCCGTCCGAAGGGCGATATCTCCCGGTAGAAGCCGTCGTCGTGGACGAGGTACGAGCCGGACCGCAGCACCACCTGCGCGTCGAGCCCGCCGAGCACCTCCGCGACCTGGTCGAAGTAGGCGCTGCCGCCCGCCGTGACGACCGGTTCGTCCGTCTCGTACTCCAGCCCCTCGTACAGGTTCGCGAGCCGCCGCAGGTAGGCGTCGACGGACGCGACGCTCTCCTCGGACGCGTCGTGCGCGAGCGCGCCCTCGTATCCGCCGATCCCGGCGAGCCGCAGCGCGGGGGCGCGGCGGACGGCGTCGGCGACGGCCCGCGCGTCGCCGTCGTCGCGGACGCCCGTCCGGCCGTTCGGGCCACCGAGTTCCACGCACACGTCCACGCGCCGCTGGGCGCGCGCGAGGCGCAGCGCCTCGTCCATCAGCTCCACCGACCGCACCGAGTCCGCCCAGCAGACGAACGCGAACTCGGGGTCGCCGTCCAGCTCGCCCGCGAGCCACGCGAGGCCCGCCGGGTCGAGCGGCGCGCCCGCCATCAGCAGGCGGCGGACGCCGAACGCGCGGGCGACGCGCAGTTGCGGGAAGGTCGCGAGCGTGATTCCCCAGGCGCCGGCGTCGAGCTGCTTGCGCCACAGCGCGGGGGCCATGGTGGTCTTACCGTGCGGTGCCAGTTCCATACCGGCCGCGCTCACCCAGTCGGCCATCAACCGGGCATTGTGGTCGAGCGCGCCGGCGTCGAGCGTGAGCAGCGGCGTGCCGAAGTCGTCCAGCGGCAGCCGCGCGTCCCTCGCCTGCGCCACCGTCATCCCGTGCGCGGACACCGGGACCGACTTGAACCGCCAGTCGAGCCGCTCGCCGTCCAGCGCGTCCACGGCCTCCACGTCGATCCCGGTCACCGTGCCTCCCTCTTGCCGCATCCGTCCCGCACTGCTCCTTCCCTTCCCGGCCGCCGAGCACCCCCGGCCCGCGGGTACGCTGCGCTCCGGCATCGGCCGCCGGGAGGAGGGCACCCGATGAGCCAGAGCCTCGGGCGCGGGCTGAGCATCCTGATCGAACTCGGGGACCGCCCGCACAACCTGGACGAGCTCGCCGCCAAGCTCGGCGTCCACAAGACGACCGTCCTGCGGCTGCTGCGCACCCTGGAGGCCGAACGGTTCGTGCGCCGCGACGAGCACCACCGCTTCCACCTCGCCGGACGGCTCTCCGCGCTCGCCGAGACCCTCGACCGGCGCGACGTCCGCGACGTCGCCGCCCCGCACCTGGACCGGCTGCGCGAGGCGACCGGGCGCACCGCCCACCTCGTCACCGGCCCGCCCGCGCTGCTCGGCGAACTGGACCGCGCCGGCGCGTCCGGCCACTACGCCGCCGCACCGGTCCGCGACGCGTCCGGACGCGTGGTCGCCGCCGTGACCGCCCCGGACCCCGGCGACGGCACCGACCTCAGCGACCTCGCCGCGACGGCACGCGCCATCTCCGCCGACTGCGGTCACCCGGACCGTCCCGCCTGAGCACGCCCGCCGCCACGAGTTCGAGCGTGATGAGCACCGCGACGACCTCGATGGCCAGCAGCCCGATGAGCACCAGCAGCTGTGTCGCGCCCGCCTGGACGGGGTCGGCGCCGCCGAGCAGCACGCCGACGAACGCGCCCGGCAGCGTCACCAGGCCGACCGTGCGGGTCTGGTCGAGGACGGGGAACAGCGCGAGCGCGGCGGCCGGGCGGCACACCTCCATCGCCGCGTCCCGCGGCATCAGCCCGAGCGCGAGCCCGCCCTCGTACTCGCCGCGCCGCGTCGCCAGCTCGTCCAGCGCGCGCCGCCCGGTGAGCCCGGTCGCCGACATCGCGCCGCCGACGAAGATGCCGGCGATCGGCAGCACCGACACCGTGCGGAACGGGACGAGCCGCGTCGCGAGCAGCAGCGCGAGGACGGGCACGACACCGGCGACGATCGGCAGCGCCGTCGTCCACGCGCCCGCGCGCAGCGCGCCGGTGATGCGGCGGCCCGCCGTCACCACCGCGATGACCACCATGCCCGCGATGAACGCGGCGGTGTAACCGGCGTCGCGCAGCACCGCGGCGATGAGCGCGGACACCGCCGCCAGCTGGACGGCCGCGCGGACCGCGACGACCACCAGGTCCCGGCCGAGCCCCAGCCGGCCGAACCGCGCGAGCGCCGCCGCGAACACCGCGAGCGCGCCGAGAACGATCGCCAGCAGTGGGCCGACCGCGGGCGCCGCGCTCATCCCCACCCCCCGGACCAATGATCTTCTGTAACCGCTCTTCCCATTTGAGCCGATTGTGATCCGCAAGCCGCCGCCAGGTCGCGAAATCCCCGATAGCGTGGGAGTTGTGGAGGATGAGGAGGCAGGCGGGACGTCCCGCCGCAAAGCGCTCTGGCTGATGGGGGCCGCCGCCGGCCTCGCCGCGTTCGGGGCGGATGAGGCGCATCCGTCCCATGTGTCGCACGCGGCGGCGAAGCCGTCGGTGCCGACGCCGCGGGCGAGGCCCGTCATCCATCCGAAGCCGGCGCCGTCCCCCACCCCGACGCCGCGCCCGGCGAGCTGGACCCCGGCCCGGCTCACCGCGCTGGAGACCCCCGTCCGGGAGCTGACCCAGCTGTCCCCGGCGCCCCCGCCGAAGACGATCGCGCTCACCATCGACGACGGCCCGCACCCGGAGTACACGCCGAAGATGCTCGACCTGCTGGCCGAGCACCAGGTCCACGCGACCTTCTTCATGATCGGCGAGCAGGTGAAGGAGTGGCCGAAGCTGGTGCGCCGGGTCGCCGCCGCCGGCCACCAGATCTGCAACCACACCGAGACGCACCCGATCACCATCGCGGGCATGCCGCGCAAGCGGGTGCAGAAGGAGATGGTGCAGGCGCGCGACCGGATCGCCGACACCACCGGCATCGAGCCGCAGTTCTTCCGCTCGCCCGGCGGCGCCTGGTCCAAGACGATCCTGGATCTCGTCGCCGAGCACAACATGCTGCCGATCGACTGGGCGGTCGACCCGCGCGACTGGTCCCGGCCCGGCGTCGGGCACATCCGCCGGACGCTGCTGCGCGGCAAGGCGGGCAACATCATGCTGTGCCACGACGGCGGCGGCGACCGCTCGGAGACCATCGCGGCGCTGCGCAAGGTCATCCCGAAGATGAAGAAGCGCGGCCTCACGTTCGTGGCGCTCTAGCCTTCCGCCGCCGGGCGCAGGCCCGCGAACAGGTCGTCCTCCGGCAGCGGCGCCTCGACGTGCGAGCGGGCCAGCCGGTAGTCCTCGGTCGGCCACACGTCGCGCTCGACGTCGCGCGGGTGCAGCATGAACCCGGCGTCCGGGTCGATCTGCGTGGCGTGCGCGAGCAGCGCCCGGTCCCGCACGGCGAAGTACTCCGCGCACGGGACCCGCGTCGTGATGTCGAGCCTCGGTGCGGTGTCCGGCCAGTCCGCCAGGAGCGGCCCGATCGCCGACTCCAGCCCGCGCCCGGTGATCCCGTCGTGCAGCGCCTGGAACCACTCCCGCGAGAACGCGCCCTGGTAGTACAGCTTGGCCGGCCGCCACGGTTCGCCCGTCGCCGGGTAGCGGCCCGCGTCGCCGGCCGCGTCGAACGCCTCGACCGTCACCTCGTGCGTCTTGATGTGGTCCGGATGCGGGTAGCCGCCCGTCTCGTCGTAGGTGACGACGACGTGCGGCCGGAACTCGCGGATCAGCGCCACCAGCGGCCGGGCCGCGTCCGCGAGCGGCTGCACTGCGAAGCAGCCCTCGGGCAGTGCCTCGCCCTCGCCCGGAAGGCCCGAGTCGACGAAGCCGAGAAACCGCTGACGGACGCCGAGGATCCGCCGCGCCGCCTCCATTTCCTTCCGCCGGATCGCCGGCAGGTCCGCCCGGACCTCGGGGCGGTCCATCGCCGGGTTGAGCACGTCCCCGCGCTCCCCGCCCGTGCAGGTCGCGACCAGGACGTCCACCCCCTCGGCCGCGTACTTCGCCAGCGTCGCTGCGCCCTTGCTCGACTCGTCGTCCGGATGCGCGTGGACGGTCAGCAGTCGCGGACGCTCTCGATGGGTGACGCGCAAGTTCATGCGTGCTCCTTGCTCGTAGTACGGGACGGGTAGAAGAGGGCGGGGACGAGGGTCAGCGCGGAGAGCCCGACCGCCCACCAGAAGGTCGCGCCGTAGGCGGCGGCCGGTGCGTGGTGGTCGAGCGACCGTTGCAGGACGACGGCGAGGACCGCCGTGCCGAGCGAGCCGCCGACCCGGTTGAGAGTGTTGACGGCACCGGCGGCGCGGGCCGCCTCGTCCGGGCGGACGCTCGCGTAGATGGTCGCCATGCCGGGCGCCATCACGACGCCGAGGCCTGCGCCCCGCACGACCAGCGAAAGCGTCAGCAGCCAGCCGGCGGGGTGCGCGCCGAGCTGCGTGAACGCGATCGTCCCGGCGAGCGTGAGGACGATGCCGGTGAGGACGAGCGGGCGCGGCGCCGTCCGGTCGGCCAGCCGCGAGGCGAAGAACGTCGCGGCGGCGGTGCCGAGGGCCTGCGGGGCGAGCAGCAGCCCGGCCTCTAGCGCGGACGCGTGCTCGACCTGCTGGTAGTACAGCGGCAGCAGCAGCATCGAGCTGTAGAGCGCGGCGCCCTGGAGGAACGAGTTGGCCGTCGCGACCGCGAAACCGCGCCGCGCGAACAGCCCCAGGTCGATGAGCGCCGCACCGCGCCGGCGCAGCGCGTGCAGACCGTAACCGGCGAGCAGGACGGCCCCGGCGGCGAGCGGGACGGCGGCGCGCGCCGAGCCGAGGCCGCCCGCCTCGCCGACCTCGGAGAACCCGTAGACGGCGGCCGCGAGGCCGGGCGACAGCAGCGCGAGGCCGCGCACGTCCAGCCGCCTCCCCGCGGCGCCGGGGCCGGAGAACGCGGGCACGTACCGGGCCGCCAGCAGCAGCGTGACCAGGCCGAGCGGGACGTTCACCAGGAACATCCAGCGCCAGTCGAGCCGCTCGACGATGAGGCCGCCGAGCACCGGCCCGAGGACGGGCGCGAACGTCAGCGGCAGCACGGTGAGGCCGATGACGCGGCCGAGCCGCTTCGGTCCGGCGGCCCGCACGACGATCGACTGGCCGATCGGCTGGATCAGCCCGCCGCCGATTCCCTGGAGCACCCGGAACGCGATCAGGCTCCCGGCCGACCAGGCGAGCCCGCACAGCGCGGACCCGGCGGTGAACAGCGCGACGGACGTCATCCACATCGTCCGGGCGCCGAACCGGTCGCTCGCCCAGCCGGCCAGCGGCATCACCATCGAGATGGCCAGCAGGTACCCGGCCGACACCCACTGCAGGGTCGCGACCGGGCTGTGGAAGTCGCGCGCGACCGCGTCGAGCCCGACGCCCACGATCGTCGTGTCGAGCAGGGCGAGGATCGGCCCGAGGACCAGCACGAACGACGTCTTCAGCAGGGCCGGTTCGAGCCGGTCCGGGGCCGCCGCGGGCGCCGGTGCGCGAGAGGGCGCGGTCATGGACACCTCCAAGTAAGTAGAACGAGCCGAACTTTAGGCTCGTTCTACTTACTTGGTCAAGCATAATTTTAGGTTGAACCCACCTTCACCGTCCGGCGGGAGGCGGCGCCCCGGTGGCACAAGGTGGTCAAGTGGTGGCGTACCGCCGACCGGAATCCTTATGATCACGGGCATTCGCGTCGATCCAGAGGGGTTCCCGCGTGTACGGCCCTCCGCCGCCTCCCTTCCCCGCGCCCTACGAGGGCCCGCCTTACGGGCCCGCGCACCAGGTACCGCCGCCGCACGAGCGGAGCGGGCCGGCGAGCGACGCGGCGCCGCGCGGCAGGCGGCTGCTGGCGTGGTCGATCGACTCCGGGATCCTGTTGGTCGTGGCACTGCTGCTCGGCGCCATGACCTGGGGGCGGCTGCAGTCCTACGTCGCCGAGGACCTGCCGCACAAGGCGTGGTCGGCCGGCGTCGGGCTCCTGCTGTCGGGCGGGAGCGTCCAGAAGGCCGCCGGCGAGTTCGGCGCGGGCGTATGGGGCACGTTCGTCGCCGTCGTCGAGCAGGCCCTGCTGCTGCTCGTGCTGGCGGAGCTGCTCCTGCAGTTCATCGGGACGGCCTGGCTCGGGCGGACGGCCGGCAAGGCCGCGATGGACCTGCGCGTCGGACACTGCGCCGTCCCGGCCAAGCCGGGCAAGGCGCGCGCCGCGCGCCGGGCACTGGTCACGACCGCGTCGGGCACCGGCCTGTACGCGCTCGCCTGGGTGCTCCTCCTGGAGGGGCTGTTCTTCCTCGCCGTCCTGCTGTGGCTGCTCGCGATCGCCGTCTTCCTGGCCAACAGCCTGCCCGCCCTCGTCGGCCGGCGGCGCCGCACGCTCGCCGACCTGGTGGGCGGCACGGTGGTCAGGCGGGCGGGCGGCTATCAGCGCGCCGTGGCGGCGGCGCGGCAGGGCGCCGTCCTCGCGTGGGACGGCGCCCAGGCCGCGGGCCAGGTGGTCGGGCAGGCGGCCCGCGACAACGCCGCGCGGCTCGCCCAGCACGACCGCGTCCGGCAGGCGATCGAGTCCGAGCAGGCCAGGCGGCTGCAGGAGCTCGGCCGGCAGTCCGCCGGGAAGCTGCGGGAGGCCGCGGCGGGCGAGCGCGCGCAGCAGGTGCAGGACGCGGGCAGGCGGCTCGGCGGCCGTTTCAAGGACGCCTACCGGGAGCGCAGGGCGGGCAGGGCCGTCGAGCAACCCGCCCGGCCGGCCCTGCCGCCGCCACAGCCCCCGTACGGCCATCCCGTGCAGTACGACGCGTCGCACCAGTACCAGGCACCGCAGCCCCCGTACGAGCAGCCGCCGCCCGGCTAGGGCCGGCCGCACCGGGCCGCTAGTGCACCGGGGCCGGGGTCGCGGGGGCCGGGACGGGCGCCTCCTCGCCGTGCGAGACGCGCGGCAGCCAGCCCAGCCAGCGCGGCAGGTACCAGTTCGCGCGGCCGAGCAGCGCCATCACCGAGGGCAGCAGGACGATCCGCACGACCGTCGCGTCGATCAGCACCGCCACCGCGAGGCCGACGCCCAGCTGCTTGAAGTCCTGCATCGAGAGCGTCCCGAAGATCCCGAACGTGGCGATCATGATGACGGCGGCGCCGGTCACCACCCCGGCGGTGGCGCGGACGCCCTCGCCGACCGCGCGGGCGGTGTCCAGGCCCCGGTCGCGGGCCTCCCGGATCCGGGACACCACGAACACGTGGTAGTCCATCGACAGCCCGAACAGCACCACGAACACGAACAGCGGGATCCACGACTCCAGCGCGCCCGCGCCGCGCGTCCCGACCAGCGAGTCGCCCCAGCCGTGCTGGAACACCGCGACCATCACCCCGTAGGCGGCGCCGACCGACAGCAGGTTCAGCACGATCGCGGTGAGCGCGATCAGGATCGAGCGGAAGAACACCAGCATCAGCAGGAACGTGACGCCCATGACGAACAGGAAGACCGGCGCGATGGCGTGCCTGAGCTGGGCGTTGTAGTCGGTGGACCAGGCGAGCTGCCCGCTCACCGGCGCGTCCGTGACCCGTCCCACGGTCTGCGGGACGATCTTCTCCCGCAGCGTCTTCAGCGCGTGCTTCGAGGCGGCGTCCGAGCCGGTGCCGGCGAGCGGCACCTCGATCTCGGCGACGTTCGCCTTCCGGTGCACGGTCACCTCGATCGGCGCGTTCATCTCGCCGGACGCGAGCGCCCGCCGCTTCAGCTCACCGATCGCCGCCCTGACCTGCGGCGCGTCGATGTCGCGCGCCTTCACCACCACGTTCGCGGGTTCCGGGTTGCCGGGGAACGCCCGGTTCAGCTCGGTGTAGGTCTGCGCGATCCTCTCGCCGGGCGGGATCTGCTGGTCGATGCCGAGCTTCTCGGTCTTCATGCCGAGCGCGGGCGCCGCCAGCGCCAGCAGCAGCCCCGCCGACAGCACGGCCGCGATCCCCGGACGGGCCAGGACGGGCTTGAGCAGCGTCCCCACCAGCCCGGCGCGCTCCTTGCGGCGGGCGGCGCGGTGCCGCCGCGGCAGCCGGATCCGCCCGAACTCGACCCGGTCCCCGAGCAGGGACAGCAGCGCGGGCAGCACGGTCACGGAACCGAGCATCGCGATGCAGACGACCAGGATCGTCGCCACCGCGAAGCCCTTGAACAGCAGCAGGCCGGACAGGAACATCCCGGACATCGCCACCATGACGGTGATGCCGGAGACCAGCACGGACCGTCCCGAGGTGGCCGCCGCGATCGCCAGCGCGGCCTCCCGGTCCCGGCCGCGCCGCCGCTCCTCGCGCTCGCGCTGCAGGTAGAACAGGCAGTAGTCGACCCCGACGGCGAGGCCCATCAGCAGCATCACCGAGTTCGTCGTGTCGTCCACGTGCACCGCGTGGCTGGCGACGGCCAGCAGCCCGCCCGCCGCGAGGTAGGCGGTGAACGCCAGCACCACCGGCAGGACGGCCGCGAGCAGCGCGCCGAACGCGACGAGCAGGATCCCGATCGCCAGCGGCACGGCCGTGATCTCCGCGCGCTGGAAGTCCTTGCCGAGCGCGTTGTCGAACCAGGCGTCGGCGGTCGCGCCGCCGAACTCCCCGATCTTCACCGACGGGTGGGCGCGCTGCGCCTTCGCGACCGCGTCCTCGATCGCGGGCAGCGGGTCGGGCGCGCCGTCCGGCGCCTCCTTCAGCGTGAACTGGACGATCACGTGCCGCCGGTCCCGCGCCACCACGTCCGGCCTCAGGTCCGTGATCTTCCCGGTGGCCTGGACATTCGCCCGGACGGCCGCGACGGCGCGGACCGTCTCCGGCGCGCCGGCCGGCCCGGTGAGCAGCACGGTCTCCGAGTCCGGGTCGTCGATCCCGGCGTCGGCGATGATCTTCTCCGCGTGCGCGGACGGCCCGCTGCCCTGCTCGTGCTCGGCCATCGTGACCTGGCCGGCCGCGCCGCCCAGCACCGAGGCCAGGACCACGAACAGCAGCCAGCCGAGGACGGCCGCCGACCGGTGCCGCGCGCTCCATCCGCCGAGCGCGGCGGCGACGTTCCTTCTCATGGGGTCCCCTGGGGGTCGTCGATACGGGGTGACACCAAGAAGCCAATAGGGCCCGCGGCGCCGCCGACATGGGCCTGGACGCCGTCCGGGGGTGTTGCTGGGTACACCGCCGCTCCGGGTTGCGGGCACACTGTGCTCGACGGGCGCCGGCCGGAGACTGGACGCACGACGGCAGGCGACACACGGAGGAACACGGTGGACGGTCAGCTGGTACAGGAGACCTGGTGGCAGCGGCACACCCGGATGCCCTGGCGCGGGTTCCGGCTCGGGCTGCTCGGCATCCCCGCGATCTTCGTGGGGCTGTGGTTCGGCACGGCGCTGGCGTTGGTCGGCCTGGTGGCCGGGGTACTGCTGCTCCCGTCCGCCGCGCTGCTGATGCGCAACACCGCGAACGTCTACCGCGACCTCATCGGCCGGTGGACGGGCATCGCGATCGAGCGGCCGTACCTGCCGGCCCCCGCGAGCGGGCCCGGCTTCAAGGGCCTGCTCCGCCGGTTCACCGCGACGATCTCCGACCCGGCGACCTGGCGCGACTACCTCTTCCTGTCCGCGGACCCGGTCGTCTCGCTCTTCACGGCCGCGCTCCCCGGCTACTGCATCCTCTACGCCGCGTGGGGCTACTTCCTCGCCGCGTACGGCGGCAAGATGCTCGGCCACTACGGCGGCAGCGACTGGTACGCCTACATCCACGTCACGGCCGGATACGAGCGCAACACCGGACGGATCGTCTCCACGATCGTCGTCGCCACGCTGTTCCTCGCGTTCGGGTTCCTCACCGGCCCGAAGTTCATGGCCGTGTACGGGCGGTGGGGCCGGCTGCTGCTCGGCCCCACCGAGAAGTCCCGGCTCGCGCTGCGCGTCCAGCACCTCACCGAGACCCGCTCGGACGCGGTCGACGCGTCCGCCGCCGAGCTGCGCCGCATCGAGCGCGACCTGCACGACGGCGCGCAGGCCCGGCTCGTCGCGATGGGCATGAGCCTCGGCGCCATCGAACACCTGCTCGACAAGGACCCGGAGAAGGCGCGGGCCCTGCTCGCGCAGACCCGCGCGTCGTCCGCCAAGGCGCTCCACGAGCTGCGCGACCTGGTGCGCGGCATCCACCCGCCGGTGCTCGCCGACCGCGGCATCGGCGACGCGGTGAAGGCGCTCGCGCTCGACCACCCGCTGGACGTCGAGGTCACCGCCGACCTGCCGGCCCGCCTCGAGCCGCCGGTCGAGTCCGCCGCCTACTTCGCGGTCTCGGAGATCCTCACCAACGCGGCCAAGCACTCCGGCGCGTCCCGCGTCTGGATCGACATGGGCCACGAGCAGGGCATGCTGCGCATCACCGTCACCGACGACGGGCACGGCGGCGCGACCGTCGGCGGCGGCAGCGGGCTGCGCGGGATCGAGCGGCGGATCGGTACATTCGACGGCGTGCTCGCCCTCAACTCCCCGGTGGGCGGCCCGACCATCGTGACCCTGGAGCTGCCGTGCGCGTTGTCCTCGCCGAAGACCTCGCCCTCCTGAGGGAGGGCCTCGTCAGCCTCCTGGAGACGCACGGCTTCGAGATCGCCGACGCCGTCGACAACGGGCCCTCGCTGCTGAAGGCACTGGTCGACCACCGCCCCGACGTGGCGGTGGTCGACGTGCGCCTGCCGCCGTCCTTCACCGACGAGGGCCTGCAGGCCGCGCTGGAGGCGCGCCGCCGGATCCCGGGCCTGCCGGTGCTGGTGCTGTCGCAGTACGTCGAGCAGCTGTACGCCCGCGAGCTGCTCGCCGACGGCAGTGGCGGCATCGGCTACCTGCTGAAGGACCGCGTGTTCGACACGGCCCAGTTCGTCGACGCGGTCCGCCGGGTCGCCGCCGGCGGCACCGCGATGGACCCCGAGGTGATCTCCCGGCTGGTCGCCGGCAGCGCCCGCCGCACCCCGCTGAGCCGCCTCACCCCGCGCGAGGGCGAGGTGCTGGAGCTGATGGCGCAGGGCTGCTCGAACGCGGCGATCGCGGAGCGGCTGGTGGTGACCGAGCGCGCCGTCACCAAGCACACCGCGAACATCTTCGCCAAGCTCGACCTGCCGGTCGCCGACGACATTAACCGCCGCGTCCTCGCCGTCCTGGCCTACCTGAACCGCTGACCGGTCCGTCCCCACCCGGATATTTCGCCGTTTCCCGCGGACTATCCGGCGCCCGCCGCAGTGAAATAGGTTGCTCGGCGAGGTTGGCCCTTTGGAGGGCGCGATGACGGTGATCCTGATCCTGCTCTGCCTGGCGATCGCGGGCCGGGAGCTGTACCTGGCGTTCGACCGGAGGCGGACGGCGGGCGCGCCCGAGATCGCCGACATCCGCACCCAGCTCGCCGCGCTCAAGGGCACCCGCGACGAGCTGGCGCACTTCCGCTCCGCGCAGCGCGAGCGGCTGGACCGGCTCACCGCCGACCAGGCCGCCGAGCTCGCGCGGCTCACCGCCGGGCAGGAGCGCCAGGACGAGTCGCTGCGCGCGGCCGACGCCCGGATCGGCTCGCTCGTCGAGCAGATCAACGACCGGATGGTGCCGGAGGTCAACGAGCGGCTGACCGCCCAGAAGGCCGCCCTCGAACGGCTCACCGCCGACGTCGCCGCGCTCCGCGCCCACCTGGTCGGGCGGCTCGACCAGGCCGTCGCGGCCTCCCTCGGCGCCGAGCCCGCCGACCTGGTCGCCGGGACCCTCACCGCCGCGCCCGAGGACGCCCGGACCGCGCTGGCCGGCCCGTTCGAACGGTTCCTGGAGCGGTACGGGCTGTGGTGCGAGCTCACCGACCGGGACCGCCACTACCTGTCCGGCCGCAGCCCCCGCGGCCTCGAACGGGACTTCGTCGACCTGCTGGCCGCGCTCCGGGGCGGCTGCCGGGAGTCCGCCGCGGAGGCCGGGGCCCTGCTGGACGCGGTGCGCGCCGCCGGCGAGGCCGTCGTGCAGATCGGGCCGCTGATGATCGTCCGCACGTCCGGGGCGCTGCTGTGCGGGGTGCTGCCGCTGGCCGAGCTGCGCCTCCCCGAGACCGCCGGGCTGCTGGACGAGCCGTCCCGCGCCGCCGACCGCCTGCGCCGCCTCCCCGCCGGCCGCCTCTTCGACGCGTCCTAGCGGGAGGTCCAGGTGAAGCGGGGCGGGCGGCGTTCGAGGAAGGCGGCGATGCCCTCGGCGACCTCGCCGCGCGCCGCGACCTCCTCCAGCCAGCCGCGCATCCTCTCCTCCACCGGGCCGTCCGCGGCGATCGCGTCCACGATGTCCTTGGTCGCCTGCTGGGTCAGCAGCGACCGGGACGCGAGGGTCTCGGCGAACGCCGCGACCCTCCCCGGCAGGTCGCCGGCGATCTCGTTCAGCAGGCCGATCCGCAGCGCGTGGTCCGCGTCGATCAGGTCGGCGGAGTACAGCAGGTACTTCGCGGCGGACGGCCCCACCAGCCGGACGAGCCGGGCCGTCGCGGCGGCCGGATACACGATGCCGAGCTTGGCGGGGGTGATCCCGAACCGCGCGTCCGCCGCCGCGAACCGCAGGTCGCACGCCGCCGCGAGCTGGCAGCCGCCGCCGACGCAGAACCCTTCGATCGCCGCCAGCGTCGGCTTCGGGAACGCCGCGAGGGCCCGTTCCGCGACCGTCGACAGGTGCGAGTCGTCGTCCCGGTGGATGTCGGGGAGCTCGGCGATGTCGGCGCCGGCGCAGAAGTTCCCGCCCGCCCCGGTCAGCACCACGACCCGGACCCCCGGATCGGCCGCCAGCCCGTCCAGCATCGGCGGCAGCGCCCGCCACATGTCCGCCGACATGGCGTTCCGCTTCTCCGGCCGGTCGATGGTGATCGTTCCCACGCCCCCGGCGACCTCGCACCGCACCCCGCCGCCCATGGCCCTCCCTCGCTGCACCGGGGCATCATCGTACGGACCCGGCGGCAGCGCCGGTCCTCCACCCCGGGAACGACGCGAATCCCGCCCGGATACTCCGTCCGGATGGATTAGGGTCACCCCCTGTGAGGGAGGAATTCTGGGGACGTCCGCCGGATTCTAGACATATGAGCGGTCTCCGACCCGAAACGGAGCTCGTGGTGCAACAGAGCGCACACGCCTTCTGGACGATCAACCTGGACGACCCGCTGGCCGGCGCGCCCGACATGGCCGGGGCCAAGGCGTCCGACCTGTCGCGCGCGGCGCGGCACGGGATGCCGGTGCCGCCCGGGTTCGTCATCCCCGTGCAGTGCCTCCTGAGCGGGGAGCGCTACCGGAACACCGGCGAGCTGCGCAAGGCATGGGCCCGCCTCAGCCGGAACGGCGCGCTGCCGCTCGCGGTCCGCTCCTCGTCCACGCACGCGGAGGGGGTCGAGGGCCGGTACGTGTCCGCCCTGGACGTCAAGGGCTGGCCCGAGTTCCTGAAGGCCATGACGGGCGTGGTGGCCTCCGCCACCGGGCCCGCGGCCGCCGCGATCCTCGTCCAGCCCCAGCTGGACCTGGAGTCGGGCGGCGTGCTGTTCGGCGCCGACCCGCTGGACCGGCGCGGCGACCGCGTGATCGTCTGGGCCGCGGCCGGCGGCCCGCGCGCGATCCGCGACAGCCAGGCCGCCACCCGCTACGCCCTCAACCGGCGCGGCAAGGTCATGAGCATGGAGCGCGACGGCGGCGCCCCGGAGGAGGAGCCGCTCACCCGGCAGCAGCTGCGGGCGCTGGTCAAGCTGGCCACCCGCGCCACGGCCCTGTTCGGCGGCCCGCAGGAGATCGAGTTCGGCTTCGACCCCGAGGGCGCCCTCTGGCTCCTGCAGACCCGCCCGCTGTCGTCCCTCACCCTCCCCCGGGCCCGCCGCCCCGCCAGCTGACCCGCACTCCGGTGACCTTGGGGAATGCGCGAACGGGCTCCGGTGCTGTACTGTCTAGGCAGCGTCTTTGATTTCCCGCACTGAGCGGTTGAGGCGCCTTTCTTCCCCGCCCGGGCCATCTGAGCGCCCGGTGATCCCCCGTCCGGACGCCCCGACGAGCGTCCCGGACCGTCGCAAGGGAGCCGTCGACAGCCCGGTGAACCGAGCTGCATTCCTCGCATTCTCCTCGCGCACGAGCCGCGGGTTCCGCCGCCGTACGCGGGGTTCGACTCCAGGGGGCGCGGCGCTTTCCGCGCCGTCCTGAGAAGGGACCCGTATGTCCACTCCCACACTCACCACCGAACGCCGTCCCGCCGAAGGCAGGGCGCACACCGTGCCGGCGGCGCGCAAGAGCGCGCAGCAGTCGCGGCGGCCCGCCGCCGACGACCAGCCGGCGGTCCCGTTCCACGGGATCCTCGCCGTCCAGGACAAGCACGCGTTCGTCCGCACGTCCGGCTACCTGCCCGGCAACGACGACATCCACGTCTCGTTGGCCCAGGTCAAGACGTACAACCTGCGGCCCGGCGACGCCGTCGCCGGCACCGCCCGCCCGCCGAAGAGCGGCCGGGAGAAGTTCGGCGCGCTCGCCACCGTCGAGTCGGTGAACGGGCTGCCGCCCGCGCAGGCCGCCGGCCGCCCCGAGTTCGGCAAGCTGACGCCGCTGTTCCCGGACGACCGGCTGCGCCTCGACACCGGCCCGCTCGCGACCCGCGTCATCGACCTCGTCGCGCCGATCGGCAAGGGCCAGCGCGGGCTGATCGTCTCGCCGCCGAAGGTCGGCAAGACGATGGTGCTCCAGGCCCTCGCGAACGCGATCAGCACCAACAACCCCGAGGTGCACCTCATGATGGTGCTCATCGACGAGCGCCCCGAAGAGGTCACCGACATGCAGCGGACGGTCCGCGGCGAGGTGATCCACTCGACCTTCGACCGCCCCGCGCAGGAGCACACCGCGCTGGCCGAGCTGGCCGTCGAGCGCGCCAAGCGGCTCGTCGAGCAGGGCCACGACGTGGTCATGCTGCTCGACTCGATCACCCGGCTGGGCCGCGCCTACAACCTCGCGGCGCCCTCCAGCAGCCGCATCCTCGCCGGCGGCGTCGCGACCACCGCGATCTACCCGCCGAAGAAGTTCTTCGGCGCCGCCCGCAACATCGAGGACGGCGGTTCGCTGACCATCCTCGCGACCGCGCTGGTGGAGACCGGCTCCCGGATGGACGACGTGTTCTTCGAGGAGTACAAGGGCACCGGCAACATGGAGCTGAAGCTCGACCGCGGCCTCGCGGACCGGCGGGTCTTCCCCGCCGTCGACATCGAGGCGTCCGGCACCCGCCGCGACGAGCTGCTGATGTCGCCCGAGGAGCTGGCGCTCACCTGGCGGCTGCGCCGCGCCCTGCAGGGGCTGGAGCGGCAGCAGGCCATCGAGCAGCTCCTGGAGAAGATGAAGGGCACCTCGTCGAACGCCGAGTTCCTGCTCCGCCTCCAGAAGAGCCTCTAGTCCCGGACCTCTAGTTCCGGTCGGGCCGGAACGTCCTGAGGATCCGGTCGTAGAGCCGCTGCCCCGGCGTCCAATGCGAATCGGGTGTGGAGAAGCAGAATGCGTATCCGGCGGCGCGGCTGCACAGCACGTGCTCCCCGCCATGCCTGCCGCCAGGCCCGCCGTTCCAGACGAACTCCCATTCCGCGGCGTTCTCGCCGAGTTCCGGGACGGCCTCCAGCCGCAGCCGGTGATAACCGGGATAAAGGCGCTCGGACACGGTTCTCCGCTCGTCCGCGCGGAGCCCGTCCAGCGCGGCGCCCGGTGCCGGGGAGACGCGCAGCCCGCGCCCGGACGCCCGGTCGTCCCATTCCATGACGCCGTCGCGCCGTTCGCTCTGCCATCCGGCCGGAACGCGGATCGAATAGGCGCCCGCCTCGGTGTACTTCACCATTTTCGTGACGACGCCCGCCGCCGGGCGCAAAGCCACGGCGTCGCTCTTTCCGACGGAATTCCACCGCGCCGTCCAGGTGCCCACGCCGGCCGCGACGACCGCCAGCACCGCCACGCTGAGCACGGCGCCGGGCCGCAGCCGCCGCCCGAGCGGCGCCGGTAGCCGCAGCGCCCGCCGGACCCGCGCGGCGCGCGGCGGTTTCGGCCGCTCCCGCTCCGGCGGGGCGACCAGGACGGCGGCCGTCGCCCCGCCCGGCTCCCCGTCGGCGACCTCCGCCAGCATCCGCGCGGTCGCCTCGGCCGACAGCCGGTCCTCGGGGCGCTCGCGCAGCAGCCCCTCGATGACCGGGGCGAGCGCGCCCGCCCGGACGGGCGGCGCGTAGTCGCCGAGCAGCACCGCGACCATCGACGCGAGCGCGTGGCAGCGCAGGAACGGGGAGAACCCCTCGACGGCGGTGTAGAGCGTCACGCCGAGCGACCACAGGTCGGACGCCTCGACGCTCGCCCGCCCGTGCACCCGCTCGGGCGCCAGGTAGGCGGGCGACCCCTCGATGCCCGCGGCCATCGTCTCGGCCTGCAGCGCGGCGCCGCGGCCCCGGTCGGTGTGCAGGGCGAGGCCGAAGTCGGTGAGCAGGACGCGGCCGTCGTCGCAGATCAGCACGTTGCTCGGCTTCACGTCGCGGTGCAGGATGCCGGCCGCGTGCGCGGCGCGCAGCACCGACAGCACCGCCGCGCCGATCTGCGCCGTCCGCCGCACGCCGAGCGGGCCGCCCTCGCCGACCAGCCGGTGCAGCGAGCACGACGGCAGGAACTCCATCACGATCCACGGGCGGCCGTCCTCGACGAGGACGTCGTGGACGGCGGCGACGCCGGGATGCCGGAGCGCCGCGGTGGCCCGCGCCTCGGCGAGCAGCCGCCGGCACAGCGCCTTGCGCTCGGTCTCGGTGATGCGGCCGGGAAGGCGGACCTGCTTGACCGCCACGTCCCGGTCGAGCATCTCGTCGTAGGCGCGCCAGACCGTGCCCATTCCGCCCCGGCCGACCACGGAGAGCAGGCGGTACCGCTGTGCGAGCGGTATCGGCCGGTCCCCGTTCATGGGGACGTTATGCGCCCGAACGGACCCGGGCACGCCCGCCCGCCGTCAATTCTTTCTTGACCGCTTCCCGGCGCGTCGCTGGTGGCGCCGGAGGCCTTTCCGGGAAAGCATCAGGCGAAGACGGATTTCGCCCACTTGTAGTCCGACTTTCCGACGGCGGTGCGCTGCACTTCGTCGACCACCTTGAGCTCGCGCGGCAGTTTGTAGCCGGCGAGGCGGCCCCGGCAGTGCTCGGCCAGCTCGTCCAGCGAGATCGCCGCGCCGGGGCGCGGCGCGACGACGGCGGCGACGCGCTGCCCGAACCGCTCGTCCGGCAGGCCGACGACGACCGCGTCGTAGACGTCCGGGTGGTCCTTCAGCGCGACCTCGACCTCCTCCGGGTACACCTTCTCGCCACCGGTGTTGATCATGAGGGAGCCGCGGCCGAGCAGGGTGATCGTGCCGTCCTCCTCCAGGCTCGCGAAGTCGCCCGGAACGGACCAGCGGGTGCCGTCCGCGTCGGTGAAGAACGTCGACGCGGTCTTCTTCGGGTCGTTGTAGTAGCCGAGCGGGATGTGCCCGCTGCGCGCGAGCTTGCCGATCCGGCCGGGCCCGACCACCTTCAGGTCGTCGTCCAGGACGGTGATGCCCGGCTTCATCATGAACCGGGCGGTGCCCTCCTTGGCGTCGACGGACGGCCCGCACGCGCCGGTCTCGGACGCGCCGTAGTTGTCGAGGAACATGACGTTCGGCAGGTGCTCCTGGAGGGCCGTCTTGGCGCCCTCGGTGAGCGGCGCGCCGCCCGAGGCGATCGCCATCAGCGACGACGTGTCGTGCTTCCCGGACGCCAGGGCCTGCGCCACCGGGCGCGCCATCACGTCCCCGACCAGCATCAGCACGTTCGCCTGCTCCTCGGCGAGCAGCGCCAGCGCCCGCTCGGCGTCGAACGCGTGATCGGTGTACAGGACGACCTTCGCGCCGGTGAACAGGCCCATGAACGCGACCCACTGGCCGGCGCCGTGCATGACCGGCGCGCAGTCGAGCACGGCCATCGACGGCTGCTCGGCGTTCGCCGCGAGCGCCTCGGGGCTGGTGATCGGGTCGCCGAGGGCGTTGCCGCCGCCGAGCGCGCCGAAGAAGATGTCCTCGCAGCGCCACTCGACGCCCTTGGGGTAGCCGGTGGTGCCGCCGGTGTACATGATGTAGCGGTCGTCGCTGGAGCGCTCCGGGAAGTCGTCTCCGCCCTCGGCCCCGGCGAGCGCCTCCTCGTACCGGACGGCGCTCGGGATGTCCGCGGACGACCCGTCCTCCAGGACGAGGACGTGCCGCAGCTTCGGCAGGTCGCCGCGGACCTCCTCGACCTTCTCCAGCAGCGACCGCTCCCCGATGAGCGCGACCGAGTCGGAGTCGGACAGCACGTGGTGCAGCTCGGCGGCGACGTACCGGTAGTTCACCGGGATCGGCACCGCACTGATCTTGAACGCGCCGATCATCGCCTCGATCCACTCCGCCCGGTTGTAGGCGAGGATCGCGACGTGCTCGCCCGCCCGCACGCCCGCGGCGGCGAGGTGGTGGCCGACCCGGCTCGCCCGCTCGTCGAGCTGCGCGTAGCTGCGCCGCTCCGTCCCGGCGACGAGGGCGGGGCGCTCGGGCCCCGCCGCGGCCAGGATTTCGAGAAGATCGGCCAGGTTGTAGCTGCGCGCCATGCCACGTCCTCGGAGGTCGGGGTGGGTGGGGACGCCTCCGATCATCCTCGGCGACCGGCGACGGGCTCAATGCCTGTTGGCATCCGGTCCAATGAGATCGATCACACGCCGCCGGATCCGGCCATGCCGGGGCTTCTTACACCGGTCTTATCTGGGTACCGGCATGCTTGGCCGTAACGATTTCGTATCAGACGGGGGTCGTGGTGAGCGCAGGCACGATGGCGTGGACTCCTCCAACATGGGAGGAGATCGTCACCGAGCACTCCACAAGGGTGTTCCGGCTGGCGTACCGCCTAACCGGCAACCGGCACGACGCCGAGGACCTGACCCAGGACGTGTTCATCCGGGTCTTCCGCTCGCTGTCGTCCTACAGTCCCGGCACGTTCGAGGGCTGGCTGCACCGGATCACGACGAACCTGTTCCTCGACCGCGCCCGCCGCAAGCAGCGCATCCGCTTCGACGCGCTCGGCGACGACGCCGCCGAGCGGCTCCAGGGCCGCGAGCCGAGCCCCGCGCAGTCCTACGACGAACGCCACCTCGACGCCGACATCCAGAAGGCCCTGGACGGCCTCGCCCCCGAATATCGCGCCGCCGTCGTGCTCTGCGACATCGAGGGCCTCACCTACGAGGAGATCTCCGCGTCCCTCGGGGTGAAGCTCGGCACCGTCCGCTCCCGCATCCACCGGGGCCGCGCCCAGCTGCGCATCGCACTGGAGCACCGCCGGCCCGCCGAGGTGACGCAGGCCTGACCGCGCCGCCCGCCGGCGGGCACGTGACGAGCGTCACTAGTGACCCACGAGTAACTTCAGGCCTACCCTCGCCGCGTGGACATCGTCTTCGACCGCCGCGGCGAAGGCCCGCCGCTGGTCCTGCTGCACGGCATCGGCCACCGCCGGCAGGGCTGGTCCCCCGTCATGGACCTGCTCGCCGCCGAACGCGACGTCATCGCCGTCGACCTGCCCGGCTTCGGGGAGTCGCCGCCGCTGCCCGCCGGCACCCCCTACACCCTCGACTCCGCCCTCACCGTGCTCGCCGGGGCGTTCGCCGAGCTCGGCCTGGACCGGCCGCACATCGCGGGCAACTCCCTCGGCGGCCTGTTCGCCCTGGAGGCCGCCGACCGCGGCCTGGTCAGCTCCGCGACGGCGCTGTCCCCGGCCGGCTTCTTCAACGCCGCCGAGCTGCGCTACGCGGCCTCGGTGCTGCGCGCGTCCCGGCTCGCCGCCCGCGTCCCCGACGGCCTCCTCGCCGCGCTGGCCCGCTCCCCGCGCCGCCGCACGGCCATGTTCGGCATGATCTACGGCCGTCCCGACCTGATGGACGCGGAGGCCCTCGCCGGCGACGCCCGCGCCCTGCGCGACGCCGCGGGCTTCGAACCCACGCTCCGCGCGGGCCGCACCACCCGCTTCGCCGGCGCCTGCGCGGACGTCCCCGTCACCATCGGCTGGGGCACCAAGGACCGCCTGCTGCTGCGCGGCCAGGCCGTCCGCGCCCAGCGCCGCCTCCCGCACGCCCGGTTCGTCTGGCTGGAGGGCTGCGGCCACGTCCCCATGTCCGACGACCCCCCGCAGGTCGCCCGCGTCCTGCTGAACGGCAGCACCCACCCGCTCCTCAGCGCCCGCCCGGAGGCCGCCGCCTCCTAGGGCCGACGCCGCAGAACGCCTCTCACCCGGTCGGGAACAAGGGGCGGTTGACATGTGTTTGAGCTTTCAACTAACCTCGACCTAGTCGTTGAAGTTTCAAGCACCTACGCACTGGAGACGTCAATGAGCATCGCCACCGTCGCCCCGGGCCTGACCACCGGCACCTGGAACATCGACCCGACCCACTCCGAGGTCACCTTCACGATCCGGCACCTGATGACCAAGGTGCGCGGCTCGTTCACCGAGTTCTCCGGCGCCGTGACGATCGCCGACGACCTCGCCGGCTCCAGCGCGGCCGCCGAGATCAAGATGGCCTCGATCGACACCCGCAACGCCGACCGCGACGCGCACGTGCGCCAGGCGGACGTGCTGGACGTCGAGAACCACCCGACCATGACCTTCAACGCCACCGGCGTGCGCGCCGAGGGCGGCGAGTACTACCTGGACGGCGACCTGACCATCCGCGGCATCACCCGCCCGGTCGCCCTGACGGTCGAGTTCAACGGCGTCGCCGAGGACCCGTGGGGCGGCACCCGCGCCGGGTTCTCCGCCGGGACCACCATCAACCGCAAGGACTGGGGCATCGAGTTCAACGTGCCCCTGAAGGGCGAGGGCGCCCTGCTGGGTGACAAGGTCGACCTCCAGCTTGAGATCCAGGCCGTCCGCGCCTGAGGCCTTCCTCCCCGGCGCCCGCCCCGCACGGGCGCCGACCCCGGAAAGGGCCGTTCACCCATGGGTGGACGGCCCTTTCCTCATGCCCAGGCATGGCTCATGCCTCGGGCGGGGCGAGGGGGAGGCGGAGGACGAACCGGGCACCGCGCGGGTCGTCCTCGACGCGCAGCGTGCCGCCGTGCGCCTGCGCGATCTCGCGGGCGATGGCCAGCCCGAGGCCGGTGCCTCCGGCACCGCGGCTGCGCGCGGAGTCCAGCCGGGTGAAGCGCTCGAAGACGCGCTCGCGGTCCGGCGGAGCGATGCCGACGCCGTCGTCGGTCACGGTGAGCAGCGCGTGGTCGTGGTCGGGGAACGTCTCCACGGCGATGACCCGGTCGGTGTACCGCTCGGCGTTGTCCAGCAGGTTGCCCAGCAGCCGGACGAGCTGCATGCGCACGCCGCGCACCGTCACCCCGTGCGCGAGCTCCTTCTCGATCTTCACCTGGAAGGTGCGGCGGCCGAGCTCGGCGGCGGCCAGCGCCGACAGGTCGATCGGCTCCTGCGCGACCGTCCCGCCCGTCCCGATCCGGGCGAGGAGGAGCAGGTCGGTGACGATGGACTCCAGCCGGTCGGTGTCGTGCAGCGCCTGCTCCACGACGGCGGGCAGGTCGTTGTCCTCGGGGTGCATCGAGGCGTCCTCGAGGTTGGCGCGCAGCCCCGCGATCGGGGTGCGCAGCTCGTGCGAGGCGTCCGAGGCGAACTGGCGCTGCCGCCCGACCGCCGACTCCAGCCGGTCGAGCGTCGCGTTGGCGGTGCGGGCGAGCTGGGCGATCTCGTCCTCGCCGGCCGGCTCGGGCACCCGGCGGCTGAGGTCGGTGGCGCTGATCTCGGCGAGCTGGGCGCGGATCGCCTCGACGGGGGCAAGGGTGCGGCCGACGACCCGCCAGGTGATCCGGGCCGCGAGCCCGGCGAGGGCCGCGACGCCGGCCGCGAGCACCCCCTCCAGCAGCCCGTTGACCAGGTAGGACGGCACCGGCTCCACCGCGTACACCACCACCGAGTCGGGCGCGGTGGTGGCGCGGATCGCCTCGGCGACATGGCACTGCCGGTTCGGCCAGCGGCCCCGGCATTCCGTGTAGTCGCGCACTCGCAGCCCGGCGGACGGCCACAGCCCGCTGACCGGCGGGCGTCCCGCCGCCGCCGGCGTGGCCGCCCGTACGCGCCCGCCCGGCTCGACGACCTGCACCAGGATGCGGCCGCCGGTGTCGTCGGGGATCGGGCCGCGCAGCGTGCCGTCGCGGACGCCGCCGCTGACCCGCCGCGCGACGACCTGGGTGCCGCGCAGCAGGTCGGACTTGACGATCGTGCGGACGGCGACATCGACGCCGACCGCGGTGACGCCCCAGACGAGGGCGGCGATGACGGCGGCGACGAGGGTGTCCCTGGCCCTGATCGACCGGGGGCGCATCCGCATGGGCCGCTCCGTCCGTCGCGCGGCGCCGCCCGGGGGGTGCGCCGCCGTGCCCGGCGGCGGCGGTGGGCCTCGCCGTCCATCACAGAGTGTCACGGGACCCCCGGCGGGCGACACAGGTTACCGGCCAGTCACTAAACGTGGTCCGAAACCACCGGCCGGGTTTTCAGCTCCCTCTGCCGGGACATCCCGTTTTATGACGGGTTCCTCCGAAGCACAGGGACGGACACATGGGCAGGGACGTGGCTTCGGTCACCATCAGCGGCGAGGACCGCCGGCGCTACCGCGACAAGGTCCGCCGGTGCCTGGACGTACTGGCCCGCATGCTGGGCGAGTCCCAGTTCGACTTCGAACGCCCGCACATCGGCCTGGAGATCGAGCTCAACCTGATCGACGAGCTCGGCGACCCGCTGATGCGCAACGCCGACGTGCTGAAGGCCATCGCCGACCCGGCCTGGGACACCGAGCTCGGCCAGTTCAACCTGGAGATCAACATCCCGCCGCGCGAGCTGGGCGGCGAGGGCACCGGCGAGCTGGAGGCCGAGGTCCGCGACCATCTCGGACACGCCGAGGACCGGGCCGGCGAGGTCGGCGGCGAGCTCATCATGATCGGCGTGCTGCCGACCCTGCGGCGCAGCGACATCGGCGAGGAGACGCTCTCCTCCAACGCCCGCTACAAGATGCTCAACGACCAGATCTTCCGCGCGCGCGGCGAGGAGATGCACATCGCCATCGACGGCCCCGAGCCGCTGCGCATGCACACCGACACCATCCTCCCGGAGGCCGCCTGCACCAGCGTCCAGTTCCATCTGCAGGTCAGCCCGGACGAGTTCGGCGCCTACTGGAACGCCGCCCAGGCCGTGGCCGGCGCGCAGGTCGCGATGGCCGCCAACTCCCCCTTCCTGTTCGGGCACCGGCTCTGGCAGGAGACCCGCATCACGCTGTTCGAGCAGGCCACCGACACCCGCCCCGACGAACTGAAGACCCAGGGCGTCCGGCCCCGCGTGTGGTTCGGCGAACGCTGGATCACCTCCGTCTTCGACCTGTTCGAGGAGAACACCCGCTACTTCCCGTCACTGCTGCCGCTGTGCGACGACGAGGACCCCCTGGCGGTCCTCGACGACGGCGGCATCCCCGAGCTGGGCGAGCTCACCCTGCACAACGGCACCATCTACCGCTGGAACCGTCCGATCTACGCCGTCGTCAAGGGCCGCCCGCACCTGCGCATCGAGAACCGCGTCCTGCCCGCCGGGCCGTCCGTCGCCGACGTCGTCGCCAACGGCGCCTTCTACTACGGCGTCGTCCGCATGCTCGCCGAGCAGGACCGGCCCGTCTGGACGCGGATGTCCTTCAACACCGCCGAGGAGAACCTGCACCGCGCCGCCCGCGACGGCCTCGACTCCACCCTCTACTGGCCCGGCGTCGGCGAGGTCCCCGCCGCCGAGCTCATCCTCCGCAAGCTGCTCCCGCTCGCTCACGAGGGCCTCGACCGGTGGGGCGTCGACCCGGCCCGCCGCGACCGGCTCCTCGGCATCATCGAACGCCGCTGCGTCACCGGCCAGACCGGCGCCGCATGGCAGATCGCCACCGTCGACTCGATCGAGGAGTCCACCGCCGCCCCGCGCCACGAGGCCCTCCGCCTCATGACCCGCCGCTACGTAGAGAACATGCGCTCCAACGCCCCCGTGCACATGTGGTGACGATCCCGCGGGTCTTCACGGGATCTGCACATTGTGGGCACTGAGTGCGCGTTCGGTGTGCTTAGAGTCGGCGTGTGAGCGAGACGCGGATCCTGGTGGTGGAGGACGAGCCGACGATCGCGCGGGCGGTGGCGGACCGGCTGGCGGCCGAGGGGTTCGCGGTGGAGACGGCGGCCGACGGGCCGTCCGCCGTGGAGCGGGCGCGCGCGTACGAGCCGCACCTCATCGTGCTGGACGTGATGCTGCCCGGGTTCGACGGCCTGGAGGTGTGCCGGCGCGTGCAGGCGGAGCGCGCGGTTCCGGTGCTGATGCTGACGGCGCGCGACGACGAGACGGACCTGCTCGTCGGGCTCGGCGTCGGCGCGGACGATTATGTGACGAAGCCGTTCAGCATGCGGGAACTGGTCGCGCGGATACGGGCGGTGCTGCGGCGCGTCGAGCGGCCGGGCGTCGAGGCGGTGGGGCAGGGTCCGTTGCGGGCGGGTCCGGTGGAGGTCGATCAGCGGGCGCGGCGCGTCCGGCGGGACGGGCGCGAGGTGCATCTGACGCCGACGGAGTTCGACCTGCTCGCGTGCCTGGTCCGGAACCGGGGGGCGGTGCTGACGCGCGCCGTCCTGCTGGAGCAGGTGTGGGACTGGGCGGACGCGTCCGGGACGCGGGTGGTCGACAGCCATGTGAAGGCGCTGCGCCGCAAGCTCGGGCAGGGGCTCATCCGCACGGTGCACGGGGTCGGCTACAGCCTGGAGGTCGCACAGTGAGCACCGACGCGCGGGTTATCCACAGGCTGTGGACGAGATGGCCGCGGCCACTGGACCCGCTCCGGTCGATCAAGGTGAAGTTCGGCGTCGTCGTGGTCGTGACGGCGTGCGTGGCGGTGCTGATCGTGCTGTGGGGGTATCCGCTCGGGTTCCGGGCGCGGCAGACGATGCCGGTCGGCGTGCTGATCTCGCTGGTGGTGATCCAGTTGCTCGCGCACGGGATGACGGCGCCGCTGCGGGAGATGACGGCGGCGGCGCGGGCGATGGCGCGCGGCGACTACAGCCGGCGGGTGCGGGCCACGTCGCGCGACGAGGTCGGCGAGCTGGCGCAGGCGTTCAACCGGATGGCCGCCGACCTGGCGGAGGTCGACCGGCAGCGCCGCGAGTTCGTCGCGAACGTCTCGCACGAGCTGCGGACGCCGATCAGCGCGCTGCGGGCGGTGCTGGAGAACGTCGCCGATGGCGTCACACCCGCGACGCCCGACGTCCTGGAGTCGGCTCTCGACCAGACCGAGCGGCTCGGCCGGCTCGTCACGCAACTGCTGGACCTGTCGCGGGTGGAGGCGGGCGCGGCGGCGCTCGACCTGGACGAACTCGACGTGGCGGCGTTCGTCGGCGATGTGACGGCGGAGGCCGCGGCGGGCCATCCGGACGCGCTGTTCGAGGCCGACGTCGCGCCGGGCCTGCACGCGACCGCCGACCGCGACCGGCTGCACCAGGTCGTCGCGAACCTGCTGGACAACGCGGTGAGGCACGGCCCGGCGGGCCGTCCGGTGACGGTGACGGCGCGTCCGGGCCCGGGGCCCGGCGGGCTGGTCATCGAGGTCGCCGACGAGGGGCCGGGCATCCCGCCGGAGGAGCGGGCGCGGGTGTTCGAGCGGTTCTCGCGCGGCGCGGCCGGCGGCCAGGCCGGGACGCCCGGCGGCGGGACGGGCCTCGGCCTCGCCATCGCGAACTGGGCGACGGAGCTGCACGGCGGCGACATCACCGTCCTGGACACGGCCGAGGGCTGCCGCATCCGCGTCGTCCTGCCCGGCGGCGGAGTCAGGCCTGTTCGTGCAGGGTGAGGAGGGTGAACGCGGCGACCGTCGAGTCGTCGGTGACGCGGCCGTCGCGGATCATCGCGGTGAACTCGGCGCGCGACACCCAGCGCTGCCGCATGTCCTGCTCCTCGGGCTCGCGATCGGCCTCGCCCGCCTTGAGATCGGTGGCGAGGAAGACGTCGAAGCCCTGGCCGCTCGTCCCGTGCGAGCAGTTCAGGTGGCCGAGGTGGGTGAGGGCGCCCGCGCGCAGGCCGGTCTCCTGGGCGAGTTCGATGCGGGCGAGCTCCTCGGGTTCGGCGCTCTGCCGGTCCGGCAGCGAGCCCTGCGGGAAGCTCCAGGTGCGCTTCCCGATCGGGTACCGGAACTCCTCGACCATGTGGAAGCCGTCGCCCTCGACCGGAATGACCAGCGCGAAGTCGGGTTTCTCGATGATGCCGTAGATGCCGCGCGAGCCGTCGAGCCGCTCGACCTCGTCCTCGCGGACGAGCATCCACGGGTTCTCGTAGACGACCCGCGAGCCGACGCGGCGGACGGCGGGCTCCTCGTTCAGTGTCACGTCAGGCTCCCGGGCCGTAGCGGTAGACGAGTTCGTGCCGGTCGCCCACCACGACGCGGTGGGTGACCTCGACGACGCGGCCGCCGGCGTCGGTGCCGCGCCGCCACAGCGTGAGGACGGGCTGCTCGGGGCCGATGCGCAGCGTGTCCTGCTCGTCGGGGCGGGGCAGCCGGCAGGTGACGGTCTCCTCGAAGGCGATGCGGTGCCCCGCCTCCTCCAGCCGCGAGTAGATGCCGCCCGGCCCGGTGTCGATCTCGCGCAGCCGGGGGATCGCGTCGACGATGTCGAGGATCACCCAGGTGGTGGCGGTCTGCACGGGCGGCTCGCCCTCGACGCCCTGCACGCGCGCCCGCTCCAGCACCCGCGTCCCCGGCGGGACGTCCAGGTGCCGCGCGAGCCGCTCGCCGGCCTCGATCTCGGCGACGGTGGTGCGGGTGAACGGGCGGCGGCCGTCTTTCTGCGCGGACACGTGGAAGCCGCGCCAGGCGCCGACCTGCCGGGTGATGTCGGACGCGGCGCGCCGCACCGGCGGGGCCGTCCGGACCTGGACGCCGGCGCCCTGCCGCGGCTCGACCAGCCCCTGCTCGGCGAGCATCCGCAGCGCGCGCCGGACCGTCGAGCGGTCGGCGCCGAACTCGCGGGCGAGGTCGCGCTCGGACGGCAGCCAGGCGCCCGCCTCCAGCTCGCCCTCGACGATGCGGGCGGCCAGCGCGCTGGTGATCGCCTGGGCCTTGGTGGGGGGACGCGGCATACCGGATCCTTCTCTGCTGCCTGCCGGGAGGCCTCGCAGGCATTGTGCCGAACTCGGCGCGGGAGCGCTGCCGGTCGGCCTAGGGTAGACCTACCATAGGCCGACCAAGGAGTCCGCGTCGATGTCGCTGATCACCTGCATGCCCGGCTGGCACGGCGAACGCTCGGAGCGGGGGCTGAGGGCCACCCGGATCACCCCGTTGTCGGACTACCAGCTGCTCAACGGCTGCCTGGAGGAGATCACCGCGCTGGACGAGGGCGAGCTGTGGCTGCTGTGCGACGCGCAGACCCGCCTCGCCGAGCGCGTCGCCACCGCCGAGCGGCTCCGCGCCGGCGTCCCGTTCGGCGGCTGACCTCATGCGGCCCCGGGCGTCGCGGGGGTCAGGTGCGGCGGAAGCTGACGACCTCGCCGCTGTCGCCGACCGCCTCGCGGGCCGGCGGGATGATCCGCTCGCCCGCGTTGTCGGCCAGCAGCGCCCGGGCGCGCAGCACGATCTCCAGGTCGAACCGCAGGTCCGGGTCGAGGAGCTGGTCGCCGAACAGCTCCTCCAGCTGGCGCAGCCGGTACCGGACGGTCTGCGGGTGCACGTGCAACCGCATCGCGACCTCGTTGGCGTTGCGGCCGGACTGGAGCCACGCCAGCAGCGTCTCGGCCAGACGGTCCTGCTGGCTGGCGCGCAGGTGCGACAGCGGCGCCAGGCGCAGGTCGGCGAGGGAGGTGATGAGCCCCTCGTCCTGGAAAAGGATCAGCGTCGACATGTGCTCGACGCTGCGGATCACGCCGTCGTGGGCCTCGATCACGCCGCGCTGGACGAGGCAGAGCGTCTTGCGCGCCCACTGGATCGACCGGGCCGCCTCCATCAGCGGGACGGTCGGCCCGACGACGGCGAGGCTGCCGGACAGGGCGCGGTCGACGAGCTTGGCGCGGCCGGGGCCGTCCGGGTCGGGGATGATCAGGCTGGGGGTGCGGCGGGTCAGGTCGGCGAGCACGTCCGGCGGGAACGCGGGCTGCCGCGACTCCTGGGCCGGGCGGCCGAGCGCGACGGCGGCGATGGTGCGCGGCAGCGGCCAGTGCGCCGCGGCGGCGAGGTCGGCGATGGCCTCCTGCGCCGCGGGCGGGTCGGCGAACAGCAGGTCGAGCAGGCGCTTGCGGCGGCGCTGCATCTCCCCCGCGACGGCGGCCTTGGCCTGCGAGAACCCCTCGGCGGCCGCCTTGGCCAGCTCGTCCTGGAACTGCATCAGCGCCTCGCCGACGGCGCCGAGCGTGCGCGGCGAGACCTGCTGGACCTCGGCGCCCTCGGTGATCCGCCGCCAGGCGACCATGCCGCCGACCCGCATCGCGGACTGCATCGCGTCCAGGCTGCGGCCCTCGCCGGCCTCGCCGCGGCCGATGGCGCGGAAGAAGTCGGTGACCGAGGCGGGCTCGTGGCCGGGATCGGCCACCCGGTCGACGAAGTAGTGCAGGACGCGCTCGACGGCCTGCCGGAGCGTCCCGGAGTAGGAGCCGTCACCGGGGCGGTCGTACTCGCGGACCTTGGTCTGGATCTCCTGGATCATGTCGTCGGCCACCTCGTCGAGGTGCGGCCGCATGTGATCCGCCAGTTCCCTGGGCAGATCCGCCCAGGGGCGCCCGAACGTGGCCGAGCCGTCGTCCGACACGGAACCTCCCCGCCGCTCGTCCCCCTGCGTTGCGCGCCGTACACACGGGGTAATTACTTACTTATGGGACTCGTGTGGGGCAAATCATGACCCGTGGCGTGCCCGGGCGCAAAGTCTAGGTCGAGATACGACCAGGTTCGGCCGGACGGTTCGAGAGATGTCCACAGTCGGCGCACCTCTGGTCCGACCGCCCGTCCGGTGCGACAGTGAGGGCACGGACCAGCATGTGCGAGGTGGTCGCATGCCCGAGACCCCGGCCGACCGCGTCCCGCCGAAGGCGCTCGCCGCCACCGGCAGGGCCGTCGACGAGCGCTTCGGCGGCGGCGCCTTCGCGCGGAAGGCGCTCCGCAAGGCGTTCCCCGACCACTGGAGCTTCCTGCTCGGCGAGATCGCCATGTACTCGTTCCTCGTCATCGTGCTGACCGGGGTGTTCCTCACCCTGTTCTTCGTCCCGAGCGCGAACGAGACGGTCTACGACGGGTCGTACGGGCCGCTGAAGGGCGTCCGGATGAGCGAGGCGTACGCCTCGGCCCTGCGCATCTCCTTCGACGTGCGCGGCGGGCTGCTCATGCGGCAGATCCACCACTGGGCGACCGACATCTTCATGGCGGCCATCGCCGTCCACCTGCTGCGCAACTTCTTCACCGGCGCGTTCCGCAAGCCCCGCGAGCTGAACTGGCTGATCGGGATCGCGCTGTTCATGCTGGTGATGGTGAACGGCCTGTTCGGCTACTCGCTGCCGGACGACCTGCTCTCCGGCACCGGCATCCGCATCCTGGAGGGCGTCCTCGCCTCGATCCCGCTCGCCGGGTCGTACCTGGTGATGTTCGTGTTCGGCGGCGAGTTCCCCGGCACCGACATCATCCCGCGCCTCTACATCGTCCACATCCTGCTGATCCCGGGGATCCTGCTCGCGCTGATCCCGCTGCACGCCGTTGTGCTGACCTGGCGGCAGACCCACACCCAGTTCCCGGGCAAGGGCAGCACCAACACCACCGTCCGCGGCTACCCGTTCTTCCCCGTCTTCATCGGCAAGACCACCGCGTACTTCCTGTGGGTCTTCGGGGTCACCGCGCTGCTCGCGGCGTTCTTCCAGATCAACCCGATCTGGCTGTTCGGCCCGTACGACCCGGGCGCCATCAGCTCCGGCTCCCAGCCCGACTGGTACATGGGCTGGCTGGAGGGGGCGCTGCGGATGATGCCGGCCTGGGAGATCAACGCCTGGGGCCACACGGTGCCGATGAACGTCCTCGTCCCCGCCCTCGGCGTGCCGGGCCTGCTGTTCACCGGCCTTGCCGCCTACCCCTTCCTGGAACGCTGGGTCACCGGCGACCACCGCGTCCACCACCTGCTCGACCGGCCCCGCGACGTCCCCGCGCGCACCGGCATCGGCGCCGGCGGCGTCGTCTTCTACGGCGTGCTGTGGGCCGCCGGCGGCAACGACGTCATCGCCGACCGCTTCGACATCCCGCTGTTCTGGACGACCTGGTTCTTCCGGTTCGCGATCATCCTCGGCCCCGTCCTGGCCTACGTCTTCGCCTACCGCATCTGCCTCGGCCTGCAGCACCGCGACCTCGGCCTCGTCCGGCACGGCCTGGAGACCGGCGTCATCCGGCGGCTCCCGGACGGCGAGTACATCGAGGTCGAACGGCACCTCCCGGCCGAGGAGACCGCCCCGATCACCGACGCCCGCCCGCCCGCCGCCGTGCCGCTGTCCCGCCCCGACACCAAGGGCGTCCGCCCGCCGGAGGCCCGCTCCGGCCTCGGCCGCGTCCGCGTCGCGCTGAACCGCCGCTTCGTCCACGACCTCGCCGCCCCCGACCGCGCCGCCCCCGACCGCGCCGATGAGGAGGAGCGGCCCGCGCTCGGCCCCTGATTCCCCGCGGTGGGTGTGCCCGCCTGTGGCGGGCCGCGGTCCCCCGGCCCGGCCCGCCCAAGTGGCACCGCGCGCCGCCCGTTGGCTGCCGCTCGGTGCCGGCGGCGCCGTAGGGTACGGGCATGTTGACGTCCGGCCGGTTCAAGGCGCCCCCGCCCAAGCCCAGGACATGGTCCGAGCACCGCCCGGGGCGGGTGCACGCCGCGTACGGTGCGCTCGTCGCGTGGTGGCTGGCCGTCTGCGGGGTCGCGGTGTGGGGCATGACGTCGCCGGGACGGTCCGGCCGCCAGGACGCGACGTCGGTGTTCTGGCTGGTGTTCTGGGTCGTGGCCGTGCTGGCGCTGCTGGGGCGCGGCTGGTGGGGCGGCCCGAAAGCGTGGGTCTACGTGCAGTTCGCCGCCTTCGCGCTGGGCCTGGTCGTCCTCGGGGGCATGGTCGCCTTCGGGGTTCTGGCCGTCGTCACCGGGTTCGACGAGTCGGGGCTCGTCTATTTCGCGCCGGGGCTCGCGTCGGGCGCGCTGCTGGTCGCGGCGGGCCGTCTGCTGTCGTCGAAGGACGTCCGGCACTGGTACGGGGCGTGACGGCCGTGCCCGTGCGGCCCTGCGCGGTCAGCCCTCCCGGGTGCCCGCTCCGCGGCGGGGGACGGGCGCGACGGGGACGTCTTCGTCGGTCTGGGGGGTGGGGGCTCGGCGCGTGGCGCGGCGAGCGCGGAGGGTGCGGGTCAGGGGTTCGACGCCGCGGGCCAGGACGGGGCCGGCCACCGCGAGGATGAGGACGTAGGCGGCGGCGAGGGGGCCGAGACGGGCGTTGGTGCCGGCGCTGACCGCGAGTCCGGCGATGACGATGTTGAACTCGCCGCGCGGGACCAGCGCGACGCCGGCCCGCAGTCGTCCGGCGGCGGCGACTCCGGCGCGGCGCGCGGCGAACCAGCCGGTGGCGAGCTTGGTGGCGATGCCGACCGCCGCCAGCAGCGCGGCGATACCGAGGACCGGGGGCAGGTCGGACGGGTCGGTGTGGAGGCCGAAGAAGACGAAGAACACGGCGGCGAACAGGTCGCGCAGCGGCGTCAGGAGCTTGTGGGCGGTGTGCGCCAGCGACCCCGACAGCGCGATGCCGACCAGGAACGCTCCAACGGCCGCGGACACCTGCAGTTGCTGGGCGATCCCGGCGACCAGCAGCGTGAGGCCGAGCACCTTCAGCAGGAGCACTTCCTCGCTGGGGGACGAGACGAACCGTTCCACCCAGGCGCCGTGCCGCAGCGCGACGAACAGGATCACCGCGATGGTGGCGGCGGCGACCGCCAGCGCGATCGTCCCGCCGACCAGCCCCGCCCCGGCGAGCAGCGCGGTGAGGATGGGCAGGTAGGCGGCCATCGCGAGGTCCTCGAACACCAGCACCGACAGCAGCGCGGGCGTCTCGCGGTTGCCAAGCCAGCCGAGGTCACCGATCACCTTGGCGGTGATGCCGGACGAGGTGACGTAGGTGATGCCGCCCATCGCGACCGCGGCGACCGGTCCCCAGCCGAGCAGCAGCGCCGCCGCGACGCCGGGCGCCGCGTTCAGTGCCATGTCGGCGAGCCCGACGGGCGCGGACGTGCGCAGCGTGCCGACCAGTTCGTCGGCGGTGTACTCCAGGCCGAGCGTGAACAGCAGCAGGATGACGCCGACCTCGGCGCCGATGGACACGAAGTCCTCGCTGGTCGTGAGCGGATAGAAGCCGCCCGATCCGAACGCCAGGCCGGCGATCAGGTAGAGCGGGATCGGGGAGATGGAGAAGCGGAGGGACACGGCGCCGAGCAGCCCCAAGGCCAGGATGATCGCGCCGAGTTCGATGAGCTGGACGGCCGACTCCATGCGGGGTCAGCCGTCGGCGAGGATCGCGGCGACGGCCGCCGTGCCCTCGCCCGTCCCGACGACCACCACCACGTCCCCGGCGGCGAACACGAAGTCGGGCCGGGGGCTGGCGAACACCTGCCCCTCGCGGACCACCGCGACGATGGACGCGCTGGTCCGGGTGCGGGCGTGCGTGTCGCCGAGCGGGCGGCCGACGTAGGGCGAGCCCGCCGCGATCGGGAGCTGCTCGGTGACCAGGCCCTCGACCTGCCGGTGCAGCTCGGCGAGGTGCTCGACGATCCGTCCGGTGCCGAGCAGCTCGGCGATCGCGTTGGCCTCCTCGGCGGTCAGCGCGACCGTCGCGACGCAGCTGTCGGGGTCGTCGCGGTCGTAGACGACGAGGTCGCGGCGGCCGGACCGGTGCGAGATGATGCCGAGCTGCCGGCCCCGCCCGGTCGTCATGACGTGTTGCAGGCCGATCCCGGGCAGGGCGGTCCGTTCGACGTCCACGGTGGTGCGTCCTTCCAGGTCACGGCATGGTCGCGGGCAAGACCGGCCATCATCGCAGATAACGGACGCGCAGGTCGTGCCCGCTCCTCGCCATCATCGCCCGCGCGGGCTCACCCGGCCCCGCCGGCCCCGTCGAGGAGCAGTTCGGGATCGAGAGCGGCGAGGGCCGTGGGCGTGAGCCCGAACATGCCGCGGAACGTGTCGCTGAGATGGGACGGGGACGCGAACCCCGCGTCGGCGGCGGCGCGGGTGAAGTCGTGGCCGTCGGCGAACGCCGCGGCCACCCGCAGCATCCGCGCCCACTGCACGTACCTGCGGAAACTGGTGCCGGTCTGGTCGGCGAACGTCCGCAGGAAGTGCGAGCGGGACAGCCCCGCCTCGCGGGCGGCGGCCTCGGCGCGCTGCGGGCGCGCCGGGTCGTCCCGGATCCGGGCCGCCGCGCGCACGATGCGCGGGTCGCGGACGTGCGGCACGGGGATGCTCGCCGCCGCCAGCAGCCGTTCGACGTCCAGCTCGTCGCGGGTGGCAAGGTCGATCAGGTCGGCCTCGCGGTGGTGGTCGCTGCGGAACCCGCCGGTGTCGCGCCGCATCCCGCCCAGGCACCGGGCCATCCGCGCGGACGTCGGGTCGAAGAAGCAGAACAGCATCCGTCCGGCGGTGTCGCGGACCTCGTGCCGGACCCGGGCGCGGAACAGGAAGCTGCGGGCGGTCAGGCCGGGCAGCCCGTCGGCGCGGACGGTGAACGGCGCGTCCAGCCCGACGCCCAGGCAGGCCACGGCGGTGGAATGGGGCCCGAGGCCGAGGGACGGGCCGAGGTAGACGACGTGCCCGAGCCGGACCCACAACCGCACGGGAGCGCACGTTCGTGGAAGTGCCGGTGCGGCCATGCGGGCCAGCATAAGCGCCGTGAACACTCGCGGAGGAAGCATGATCGACGACGAACGGGCCGGCACGTCCCCGGACAAGGCGGACGATACGGCGGACGGCGGCGCACTCGCGGTGGCGCTGCGCGGTCTCGCGGCGGGCCGGGTGGTGCTCGGCGCGGCGGCGATCGCGGCGCCGCACGCGCTGACCCGCGCGTACGGGGTGCGCCCGACGCCGGAGCTCGGCTACATGATCCAGATCTTCGGCGCGCGGGCGATCGCGCTGGGTCTCGGCTACCTGACCGCGCCGCCGGCGGAGCGGTCCCGCTGGCAGCGGCTGGCGCTGCTGGTCGACACGCTCGACACCGTCCACGGCGTCGCGCGCCTGGCCCGCGGCGACGTCCCGCGCCATGCCGCGGTGTCGCTCACCGCACTGACCGGCACCTACATGGGGATCGGCGCAACCCGCCTGGCCCGCGACCTCACCTGACCGGCTGTCCGGAGGGGCCGAGCCGGGGGGAGAGAGAAGGGCCGGTCGTCCCATCCGATTCCGGTGGGACGGCCGGCCCTCCTCAGTGCGCGCTAGCGGCCCTGGCCGTGCTGGCCGTGCTGGCCGTGCTGGCCGTGCTGGCCGTAGTGGCCGTGGTCACCGTGGTGATGGCCGTGCTCGTGACCGTGATGGCCGTGGTCGTGGCCGTGGCCGTGGCCCTGGTGGTCGTGGTCACGGACGCATCTGTGCAGGTAGCGGTCCCAGTACGTCCCGTACGGGCACGGGCGGGGATGCGCCTGGGTCGCGACCGTTTCCGCCGCGCCCGCCGAGGCGGCGGGAGCGAACGCGGCCAGGCCGGCGGCCATGACCAGGCCGGCGCCGGTCAGCACGGCCGAGCGCAGCGGAGACTGGATCTTCATGCTTCCTCCAGATGTGAGGGCCCCGGCTGGGGGCCCGTGATTCCTCTGCCGATCTACCCGCAGAGCGAGCGCGCGACTACTGACCGTAAGTAGATCATTGCGCGCCCTCCGGGATTGACCAGCGGAAACGGCGGCGACGGGCCGGGGGCGCAGCCCCGTTGAACTCCGGCGGGCACGGCGCCGTACCTCCTCCCGTAGATCGTCATCTCGGGAGCTGGAGGGCTCATGGGACGCCGGAACGCCGCGAGGAAACGTCGTCTGCGCACCGTGGCCGGAGCGGGCGCGGCGGTCGCCGGGGCCGCCGGGCTGGTCGCCGGGTCGCTGTACGCCGTCCAGACCAATGAGGGGCCGCAGGGTGCGAAGCTGGCCGGGGATGCGCAGGCCCGCTCGCGAGACGCGCGCCCGCGGACCGCGCAGGCCCAGCCCAGAGCGGCGGCGCTCGCGACGAGGGTCGCGGGGCGGCTCGGCGGCCGGACGGCCGGGGCCTACCTCGACCCTGCGGGACGTCCCGTCGTCACGGTCACCAACGCGGCGGACGCCTCGATGGTGCGCGCGGCGGGCGCCGTGCCGAAGACGATGCGCCGGACCCCGCGCACGCTGAACCGGGTGACCGCCGCGCTGCGCCGGTCGATGGCGGGGACGCCGGGCACCGGCTGGGCGGTCGACCCCGCGACGTCCCAGGTCGTGATGTGGACCGACGACTCGGTGACCGGGACCCGGATGGCCGCCGCCCGCCGCGAGGCGCGGCGCATGGGGACGGCCGTGCGGATGGTGCGCGTCCCGGGCCGGCTGCACACGCTCGCGACGCTCGGCGGGGACGCGATCTTCGGTGGCGGCGCGCGGTGCTCGCTGGGCTTCAACGTCCAGCGGGACGGGCAGCCGTTCTTCCTCACCGCCGGGCACTGCGGGAACATCGTCCAGAACTGGACCGCCGACCAGCAGGGCGCCGAGGCCCTCGGCACGACGGTGCAGAGCGACTTCCCGGGCGACGACTTCGCGCTCGTCCAGGCCACCGCCGACGGGCAGAGCGCGGTCGACCTGCACGACGGCACCGCGCAGCCCATCACGGAGGCCGCCGACGCGGTGGCCGGCCAGCAGGTCGCGCGGAGCGGCAGCACGACCGGCGTGCACACCGGACGGGTCACGGCGGTCGGCGCGACGGTGAACTTCCCCGAGGGGACGGTCACCGGGATGATCCAGACGACCGTCTGCGCGGAGCCGGGCGACAGCGGCGGGCCGCTGTTCAGCGGGAGCACCGCGCTGGGGCTGACGTCGGGCGGCTCGGGCGACTGCCAGAGCGGCGGCGTCACGTTCTTCCAGCCGGTCACCGAGGCGCTCCAGGCGTTCGGCGCCGAGCTTCCATGATTTCCTCGCGTTTCCTCGTGCGGACCTGTCACATCCGGGCGGGCCGATCCGTCATGGGGGTATAAGCGGCAACGCGAACTGAGGAGACCACCATGGACGCCCGGATCAACTTCTACGGCAACGCGGTCGCGGCGAAGGTCGCGAAGTACATCAACTCCGCAGGCAAGGCGGTGGCCGACACGTCGCTGCCGGCCGCGACGCAGGAGCTGGTGAAGATCCGCGCCAGCCAGATCAACGGCTGCGGCTTCTGCCTCGACATGCACACCAAGGACGCGGTGGCGGCCGGGGAGACCTCGCTGCGGCTGAACCTGGTCGCCGCCTGGAGGGAGGCCACGGTCTTCACCGAGGCCGAGCGGGCCGCGCTGGAGCTCACCGAGGAGGGCACCCGCCTCGCCGACGGGGGCGGGGTCTCCGACGAGACCTGGGCGAACGCCGCCAAGCACTACGACGAGGAGCAGCTGAGCGCCCTGGTCGCCCTTGTCGCGCTCATCAACACCTACAACCGCCTCAACGTCATCACCCGCCAGCCCGCCGGCGACTACCAGCCCGGCCAGTTCGGCTGACGGCGCGCCAGAGACACCGACCTGGGGCACCGGCGCGCTCGCCGGTGCCCCGCGCTGGATTCACCCGATCCCCGGCACCGGCACCCTCGACGGCGACCTGCGCGCCTACGCCGCCAACGTGGCCCGCGACGTCACCGGGCCCCGACGGGCTCGCCGTGCTGCGCCTGGTCATCGCCCTGTCCACGGCGGAACCGGACGGCCTCCAGGCCCGCGACGCCTTCCTCGCCGAGCGGTCCCGCCAGCTCCACCTCATGCTCGCCCGCGCCCGCGACCGCCTCCTCCTGATCAGCGCGGAGGGCGGCCGCACGGGTTAGGGACTTCTCACGGTTACCGAACGACGTCCCCGGTTACGTTGAGTGGTGGGCGGCCGACGGAGAGGGACGCACGGCATGGAACTGCGGTTCATCGGTACCGGGTCGATCATCAGCGACCGGATGAGCTCGTCGGCGCTGGTCGACGGCAAGGTCCTGATCGACACCCCGAACGGGTCGATGAAGGCCATGCGCCGCGCCGGGCTCGATCCCGCCGCCGTCGACGTCTGCCTGATCACCCACTTCCACGCCGACCACTTCTTCGACATCGTCTTCCTGTTCCTGGAGCAGGGGCTGCTGCACGAGCGCGACAGCGACCTGGTGCTGGTCGGCCCCACCGGCTTCGCCGACCGCGTCCAGCAGGTGTTCGACCTCGCCTACCCCGACACCTGGGAGAACATCCGCGCCAAGACCCGGCCGTCGTTCGTCGAGATCGGCGACGAGGGCGGCGAGTGGACGGGGCACGGCTACCACGTCCGGGCGCTGCCGGTGCAGCACACCGTCCCCGGCCTGGGCTACCGGATCACCGACGAGCACGGCACCGTTCTCGGCTGCACCGGCGACACCGCCTACTGCCCGGCGGTCGAGGAACTGGCGTCCACCAGCGCGGCCCTGATCGCCGACACCACCTTCCCCGCCGAGGGCAAGCTCGGGCACATGGGCCTGCACGAGATCGAAGCGCTCGCGGAACGCCATCCGGGCCTGCACGTGCTGTCCACCCACCTCAGCGACGACGTCCCCGCGCCCACCCGTCCGAACGTCACGTTCCCGGCCGACGGGCAGCGGTTCACCCTCGACGGTCATGGCCTCCACACCGTCCGGCAGGCCCCTGCGCGGAAGCCACTGACCGGCGACCTGCTCGGCTGAACCCGCCGGAGCCACGCGACGGAAACGCTGTTGTGCGGGTACGTCCGGCTCTGAATACTGAGCGAATGATGTCCTCGCTCGTGGCGTTCGTCGGCGCGGCCTTCCTGGTCGCGATGGTTCCCGGGCCCAGCACGGCCGCGATCCTGCGTCGTTCGCTGATGAGCGGCCGCGGCAACGGCGTGGCGACGGTGCTCGGCAACGAATGCGGAGTGCTGCTGTGGGGGCTGGCCGCCGCGTTCGGCCTGTCGGCCCTGCTGCTGGCCTCGCAGCTGGCCTACGACGCGATGCGCATCACGGGCGCGGCGGTCCTGGTGTTCATGGGGATGCGCGCGCTGTGGCAGGCGCGGCGCGGCACCGCCGAGGACGACGAGCCCGTCCGGACGTCCGCCGTGTCGCACGGGCGCGCGTTCCGGCAGGGCGTGGTCACCAACTTCGCCAACCCCAAGGCCGGGGTGTTCGCGGTGTCGTTCCTGCCCCAGTTCGTCCCGCACGGCGCCCCCGTCCTGGCGACGCTCGTGCTGTTCTCGGTGATCTGGGCCCTGGTCGACATGATCTGGTACCTGCCGATGGTGTGGCTGGCCGGACGGGCCCGCGCCGTGTTCCAGCGCCGGTCGGTCCGCCGCCGGATGGAGCAGGTCTCCGGCGTGGTCCTCGTCGCCCTCGGCATCCGGCTGGCCGCCGAGTCCTGACCCGTTCGTCTCGTCGCAGAAGCTAACCGATCGGCGCCGCGGCGTACCCGACGGTGGTGCCGGCGCCGTTCACCAGCACGGTCGCGCCATCGCGGACGCCGAGCGCGTCCAGGCCCCGGTAGGCCGTCTCGACCGCCATGGACAGCGCGGCGGCGCCGACCGGGTCGAGCCCCTCCGGACGCGGGAACCAGACGTCCAGCAGCGCCCGCTCGGACCCAGTCAGCAGACCGCACCCGCTCCGCATAGCCCCTCGGGAACAGATGGCGGCGCCGGGTGGCTACAACAAACAGCCGGTGTGCCTGGTGTCCCCGGGCCTCACCTATCGCCTTCGCGGAATACCGTTCGGCTGGAGCCGCGTTGCGCATCTCGCCGAGAGGCGACCCACACACCGGCCCAAGACCAGAACAGACCCCGGTCAGCGTCCCACTTCGCTGCCGGGGTCGCGTTCTGTCCGGGCCCGGCCCCGGACAGGGGCCGATGCGGCGGCGTGGTGGTTCCGCGGCTGGTCCCCGGCCTCGCCGTCCGATGCCTAGCTAGTTGTCAGCAGACCGGTTTTCCTGCCACCGCTGCACCGCCGTCCTTACCGCCTCTTCGTCTTCGAGAGCTTGACCGCCGGACGCGCCGGACGGCTTCAGCGCCAACAGCGCAGTACGCGCCTTAGCGACGGCGATGCGGCCGGTCATCGGCGTACCGCCATCGTCTCGCCGTAGGACGATCGGCTCTCCGACAACGTCGACGACCGCGACCGCCAGCGGCGGGATGACGGCTCTGCAGGTCAAAGCGTTTTCGCCATTGCGGGACGGTCGTTGAGGAACTCGGTGCGACGCGAGTGGGGGCGGGCTCCGTCCATGACCGGGACGGCGTACTCGCCTAGAGTGCCCGCATGATCGTTCGAATCTGGCGCGGGTGGACGGCACCAAACGACGCCGATGCCTACCAGCGACTTCTCAACGGCGAGATCGTTCCCGGCTTCCTGGCGCGGTCCGTCGAGGGACTGCTGGGCGCCGACGTCCTCCGCCGGGACGCCGGCGGCGAGGTGGAGTTCACCGTTGTGATGTCCTTCGCGGACTGGGCCGCGGTAGAGGAGTTCGCCGGTGACAGGACGTCATCGGTGGTGCCGGCCGAAGCGCGACGCCTCCTCGCCCGCTACGAGCCCGAGGCCGTCCACCACGACCTCGTCGCGCAGCACCGCCCTGCCGGGCCGTGACCGGCTCCCCGTCCAACGGCGGGCGGGTGGTCGTTACTGGGTTTCGGTGATGGTGGTGGCAGCCTGGCCGGAGAAGCGGACGGTGACGTTGTGCGGGGCGGCCTGCGCCCATTCGTCGAGTCCGTCGATGGAGCACTTGCTGTCGTCGGGCGGGGTGCTGCCGTCGGGGCAGGTGCCTCCGGCGACGTACACGACGGTGTCCTCGGCGGTGAAGAAGCCGATGTTGCCGACGATGAACTTGCCCGGCGCCAGGTAGTGCAGCCGTCCCCACTTGGAGGTGACCTGCTGGCCGCCCTGCTGCGCGGGCGGGGTGTGGTGGACGACCGGGGCGCCCGTCCCTCCTGAGCCCTGCGGAGTCGAGGAGCCGTTCGGAGTGGACGCGCCGTTCGGGGTGGAGGCCGGCGCGGGCGTGGTGGCGGTGGGCGACGAGGGCGCCGAGGGCGATGCCGCCACGGAGCTGCCGGAGCCATTGTTGCCGCCGCAGGCCGTCAGGCCGAGGGCCAGCGCCGCCGTCGCTCCGGATATCACGATCTTCCGCATGGGTCGCCGCTCCCTTTCTCGGTGCGCTGCCTTCGTGGTCGCGCTGTGCCAGGTGAGATGCGGGCGCGGCCCGGCGGGGTTGGCGCGCTTGGACGTGATCAATCCGACCCCCCACGCCCCGAACCTGCGGGCCGGTGCGGGCATCTGGATGTCCTGAAGGCATAGAGAAGTTCGCGCAGCCCCGACACTTTCTCGGCTCAGGCGCACTACCAGGCCAGCGTGGGTGGTTCGGCGAACGTGCCCGGCACGGGGCCGGACGGGAGTCCCGAGCTCCTCCTCGACGTACGCGGGGTACCCGTCAAGGTGGACCTGGCTGGACCTCTGCGGGCATCTCCACCTCGAAGGCCCGGGAATTCTGGTCGACGCGAACGTCCCGTCCCGCACCGCGCGGGCCGAGCGTACCGACGCCCTGGCCGGCCGGGCCGGACTGGAAGTTGCGGGGGTGCTCCTGCTGGCGCCGGACGAACGGTCCGGCACGCGAGGGATCGACGAGCCGTTCCGCTCGCGCTCCAGTTGCCGCGTCACCGGGGACGGCCGTCCGGAGACGCGGGACCTCTTCTGGCGGCTGGCCGGGGCGTGGACGACGTCCGAGGTTCCGCCGGCTCCCGTGCCGGTCCCGGGCGCCACGTCCGTCGAGAGGGCCCTCCATCTGGGCATGGAGGATCCCGAGCACACCACGGGTTGGGCTCTGACGGACACTCTCTGGTGGGGCCTGGCGGTTCTGTGCCGTCTCGGGGCCGCATACAGGATGACCAGCGACCTCGACACCGTGAACCGGCGCACGTCGACCGAGCGGCCCCCAATCGGGGGTACTCATCGCTTCGGGGGCTCGCCGCAACGGCCGCTCCGGCGGGTTCGGCTATCCCTCTGCGGGGCGGCGCCGACCCTGGCCGCACAGGTCCGTCTGCTTGAGGACGTGCAGGGGCAGGCACGGGGCGGGCCAGACCTGGAACAGGTAGACCTCCTGTGATCGCTGGACGCACGCGTCGTAGGCGATGTCACGCCCACGCGCGTGGGCGCGAACTTGATAGGACCCCGGGCCGAGGGGAGTGAGCGAAGGAAGGTCCGGTGGATCCTCCATGAGGCAGCGCACCATGAGTGGACCCTCTTCGATCTGCACGCCGGCTTCGGCGATCTCTTCCCAGCCCGCCTCGTCCACAACCGGCTCGTCGTCGTGGATCTCAACGTGCACCGCCACATGGCCATTGGCGATGCCAGTGTGCACAATGACCGATTCACCGGTGGCGGAGATGAGGCCGCCGGCTTCCTCCGGTATGAAGTCCTGCTGCTCAGGCTCCATGAGGAAGAACTGGTGGTAGTCGACGCACGTCCACGCGGGCCCGTCCCGGACGATCAGTGCCATCAAGCTGTCCATTCGCGATGAGCCCCCGTCCGTCGTCGCGGAAGGGGGCTCTCGGGTGGCCGCGTCAGGGCAGGTCGTGGGCGTTGGACTTCACGCGCTCGGTGAAGGTTCGCCAGGCGGGGGCGTCGAAGGCCAGCTTCGGGCCGTTCGGGTCTTTGGAATCGCGGACTGCCACCACCGGCGCGACCCCGGCTACCTCCACGCACTCGCCGCCCTGATGGCCGCTACGGCTCGCCTTGCGCCACGCCTCGTCCGCCACCTGTGGGACGCTCCCGACCTCGACGCAATTGCCGCCCTCGTGGGCACTGCGGCTGGGCTTGCGCCACTTCACGGCTGATAGGCCGGACGCCGTCACCCGTACTCCTCGTCCTTCACACGACGCATGAACGCGCGCCAGGCAGAGGTGTCGAAGGCTAGCTTCGGGCCGTTCGGGTCCTTGGAATCGCGGACTGCCACCACTGGCGCGACCTCGGCAACCTCCACGCACTCGCCGCCCTGATGGCCGCTACGGCTCGCCTTGCGCCACTTCACGGCGGATAGATCTTGTCCGGTCATCCGTACTCCTCCATCACACTCGTGATCAGGGCTCGCGACTCCTCGACTCGGAGCGCGTCGCCTCGCAGTGAGTTGTACATTACTGCGAATGTCGCGACCCTCCGCGGATCTTGGATAAGCACTCCTTGCCCCGCCGACTCGGTATACGCGACCTCCGGCGCGTTGGTGAAGTCGAGGATGGTGAAGCTTCCCGTGAGCCCCTCGTAGTACCGCTGGTCCATCGGCACGATGTCGATGGAGACGTTGTGGCGCTCGCCCATGGCGAGCAGGTGCGCGAGTTGCTCACGCATGACGTCCGGTCCTGCGATGCTTCGGCGCAGTGCCGCCTCGTCCATCGTGAACCATACGTGCGGCGGGTTCTCGCGAGTCAGGATCTCCTGTCTCTTGAGACGCTCGGAGATGAGCCTCTCGGCCGTGTCCGGATCCTGATCGTGGCCCACGATCGCACGCATGTAGGACTCCGTCTGGAGCAGGCCACGGATCAGCATGAGATCGAAGCCGCGGATCTGGTTCGCTTCGGCTTCGCGTTCCTGGTACTCGGTGAAGCCGGGCGGGAGGATGGACTTGTGGCGGGTCTCGATGATGCGCTTCTGCTGGCGCTCGAAGACGCCGTTGGTGGTGAAGTGGGTGTCGAGGTTCTGCGCGAACTCCTTGGACGGGATGCTCTTGGCGGCCTCGACCTGGCCGATCCACTGGGGGGTGTAGCCGAGGGTCTCGGCGAGTTCGGTCTTGCTGAGGCCGGTCATTTCTCGCCAGGCCGTCAATTCTGAGGCGAATGCCTGAATTGCCGGAGCTTCGTATGGTTCGTTGCGCGAGCCCATGAGATCTCCTTTGGAAACCCGGGCCGGGTTTCGTTGATCTTTCGGGGGGTTGCGCCTTCCCTGTGGGGGGTTGCTGGCGGGGAGCGACGCACTTCTGTGATTCTTATAACACATTCCCCGTCCGCGAATCCGAGCATGGGACCTGCCATGGACGATACAAAATCGAAACCGGACAGCTCGGCTATCGAGCGTCTTCGACAGGAATTCCCTGGGCACCGCATATGGCGTTCGCGGCGCTGGGACGGTCTGCCCGGTGAATACGTGGCGACGCTCATAGACCCGTGCGCCGGCGTCGACGCGACGATGATGAGGGCGGCCCCAGAGGAGCTGCGTGCCGAGCTGATAAAGGAGGCGGCGCGCGCGCAGGGCCGCATTAGGAGTTTCCGATGAACGGCCGGATCCGGTCATCGGAGGAGGCGCGGCCGGTGGGCGTCCCCCCGGACTCACCGGCCGCGCCGGACGCCTGGCTCGTGTGCTTCCAGCTGAACCGGCTGGCGCGGCGGCTGCGGCTGCACGGGTGGAGTGTGCAGTTCCGGTACGAGGGTTCGCCGCCGCTGCTGCGGGTCTGGGACGCGCGGATCCCGTGGCTCGGGGACAGCATCACGGCCGCGAGGGACGAGACCGACTGGTGGTTCGTGTCCAGCACGGGGGAACGGCTCGCGCCGTGCAGGGAGCCGGGGCTGGCGGTGCTGATGCTCGACCGGCGGCTCGGGGCAGTCGTGCGGGTGCTTCTGCGGGGTGAATGACAGCGGCGGGCCGTCTCCCGATAGGAGGCGGCCCGCCGTGCGGTCAGCGTCAGGGTTTCGGTGTCACGTACACCATGCGCTTGCCGTAGTGCTCGGTCAGCGTCCACAGGCCGCTGCGTCCGGCGTCGGAACCGGGCCAGTAGGAGAGGTCCTCGGGACCGATCCCCGCGTAGTGGCCGGGTGCGAGGGAGCGGAGGAGGCCGGTCTTCCCGTCCGGTTGCTGGGCGTGGAGCAGGGCGCCGGCCGAGGTGTCGCCGCGGCTCTGGCTCAGGTACCACGTGCCGTCGTAGCGGGCCGCGCCCTGGACGTGGTCGACCGGCATCGCGTAGGCGCCGTCGGCGTGCCAGCACGGGATCGACTCGTGGCCCGGCAGGTCGGAGACGCAGGTGGCGTTCAGGTCCGGCTGCCCGTTGTCGCCGTTCAGCGGCCAGGCGGCGACCCGTCCGTTGGTGTCGCCGTTGGCCAGCTCGCAGTACTCCCCGGTCACCAGGTGGTCGGTGCCGCTGCGGTCGATCGACGCGAACGAGGTGTTCGGCGAGCTGTTGTTGCGGCACTCGTACTTCCCGGTGGCCGTGCGCGGCACCGTGTTGGTGTAGGCGGCGACCTCGGGCATGACGTAGCGGTAGCCGTGCGAGTAGAACTTGCCGTCCTGCCGCCCGATCTTCGTCTTGTCGGTGATGTCCGCCTTATCGCCGGCCGACTGCAGGTCGAAGATGTAGCGCATGTCGAACACCCGGACGCCGCGCGCGGTGTCGGCCACGTAGAGGTAGTTGCCGTACCAGGCGATGCCGCCCGCGTGCAGGGAGCCGTGGCTGCTGTCCTGCGCGGTGCGCAGGCTCATGTAGCTGGCGTTGCCGGAGGCGTTGACGAACGGGTAGACGAGCAGGACGTGGGCGTACTTGCCGGTGTTCGGGTCGACGATCGAGATCCGGACGCCCTTGACGCACGTCTGCTCGGCCCACTGGCCGTCCTTCTTGTACTTGCACTGCTGGCCGACGGCGGTGCCGTGCTGCTGCTGGTACCAGGTGGTGACGAAAGGCTGGGCCGAGCCCCAGTACTTGTCGTCCTGGGCGTCGGCGACGGTGGAGATGCCCTGCGGCGTCCACTCGTAGTTGCCGGACGCGGCGGAGTCCGACCCGTCCCAGCAGAAGCTGTAGGTGATGTCGGGACGGCGCGACGTGTTGGTGTCGAGCGCCTGCGGGTTGCACGCCTTGCCGCTTGCGGTGCTGCCCTGCCGGGGGGCTTCGTTCAGGATGTTCTGCACGCCGAGCTTGGGGAGCTCGGCGTCCAGTTGCTTGGTCCGGTCGAGCAGTTCCGCCTGGTTCCAGGCGGGCCGCATGTAGTAGTTGTCCAGGCTGGGGGTGGGCGGGTCGTCGGCGTGGGCGGGGCCCGCGACGGCCGTCAGGCCGGCGGCGGCGACCGCGGTCGCCGCGCATGCGCGGGCCAGCGCCCTCAGGTGCCGTTTCATGGGAGCTCTCCTCGGGCGGTCACCTGGCCACCGCGATGGCCAAGATCATTTACCGGGAACCCGCCCCAAACTGGCACAGATCATCTGTTTTGTCGCATAAAAGCGGTGACTACAGTAAGCGATGTTTCTTGCCCGTATCGTTAGAAATCGCAGCGCGTCACCGAAGGGTCGGCTCGGGTTGCATAAAGCGGTGTGACGGAGGTCACTCCGACCGGCCCCAGCGGTGGCCGGCGAGCGAGCGCCCTGCGCCGTCGCCCGTCCGACGGCCTCGCGTCCGCCGTCATGCGTCCGGAGATCGTTCCTTGGCAGGGGGTCGCGCAGGGGGCGGATGAGGTTTACACCATTCCCGAAGATTTCCGGAAATGGCCAGTCAGCCACTCTTTTCGGCGCATTTCGGTTGTGCGGGGATTGATCCCGCTAGGCTCCAGGCTCATCGTTCTCATCCGCCCCACCGGGCCTCGCCAGACGAGCGCACCCGCCTGACAGCCGCGCGGCTCCGCGGCTTCCCCGCCATCGGCCAGGTGCGAGTCCAGCCCGGGACGCGCGGAGAGACCCCCCGATCAGAGGAGCAGGCACATGCGCGCAACTCGGCTGGCCGCGGCAGCGGTCGCCACCGGGTCCATGGTGTTCGGGATGGCGGGGACCGCACTCGCCGACACCACCGGCGTCGTCACCCCCGGTGCTTTCTGTTCACCCGCCGGCGCCACGGGCCACACGGCCAAGGGCACACCCATGGTGTGCGCCCCGGGCTCGGACGGGAAGCTCCGCTGGAGGTCCGCCAAGGGCCAGGAGCCGACGCCTCCGACGACTCACAAGCCCACGACGCCGCCCACGACGCCGAAGCCGGTGTTCCGGTTCGGGTTCGACAAGGTGCAGCTGTCCAGCCGCGTCGTCGCGCCCGGCCGCAAGACGACGTTCACGGTGACCTGCCCGAGCCCGGTGACCATCACCGGCAACGGCTACACCCGCAACCCGCTGGCCGTGCAGAAGGCCGGCAAGAGCACCTGGACCGCGACCGGCACGTTCAAGAGCAGCCTGCCCGACCCGACGGTCGTCACGGTGGTCTGCAAGGGCTTCGGGTCCGTCAAGTACAGCACCCACCCGTCGAAGAACCCGTCCAAGCCGGGCAACAGCATGCAGCCGGCCACGCCGAAGATCCCGAACGGGCGGATCGACACCGGTGACGGCAGCATGTACGGCCGGACGGCGGGCTCCGGGGCGCCGCTGATCGCGATCGGCTGGGGCGCGCTCGCGGCCGCCGGGCTCGGCGCCGTCGCGCTGCGCCGCAGGACGGCCCGGGAGCGGTCGAACGTTGCCTGAGTTCCCAGCATCGGCCGCCGGTCGCCGCGTCCGTTTCGCGGCGGCCGGCGTGCTGCTCACCGGACTGCTGCTCAGCGGCTGCGGCGGCGGAGGGGACGGCGGTGACGCCTCGTCCTCGAAGCCGCCGCCCGCACCGAGCGCGACGCCGGGCGGCACCACGGCCGCGTCGAACGTCTCGTCACTGTCCCCGTCCGAGCCCACCAAGATCACGATCTCGCGGATCGGGGTGTCGGCGCCGGTCGGGGAGATCGGGCTGAAGCCGGGCGGGCAGATCGAGGAACCGCCGCTGAGCAGGCCGAACCTGGCGGGCTGGTACAAGGAGGGTCCGACGCCGGGCGAGGTCGGCCCGGCGGTCATCCTCGGCCACGTCGACGCCAACAAGAAGGCCGCGGTCTTCTACCGGCTGAAGGAGCTGAAGCCGGGCGACAAGATCCAGATCGGCCGCAAGGACGGGACGACCGCCACGTTCACCGTGGAGCGGACACAGAGCGTCAACAAGGACGCCTTCCCGCACCAGAAGGTCTTCGGGGAGTCGCTCGACCACGCGGCGCTCCGCCTGGTGACGTGCGGCGGCGCCTTCGATCCCAAGGCGGGCCACTACACCGAGAACCTGATCGTGTATTCCAAGCTGACCGGCTCCTGAGCCGCACACGCATGTCGGGCCCCGGCGGTATCGCCGGGGCCCGACATGCGGGGTGGCCATCGAACCGGGGCCAGCGGCCCCGGGCTCAGCGCCGGTACAGGTTGAACTTGTCCTCGCCGATGCGCTCGCGCAGCGCCGGGTCGTCGACGCCCTGGCCCTCGCCGGTGGCGCCGCACAGGACGGCGACCTTGCCGATGTGCTGGTTCGTCTGGACGGCGCGGGTCGCCTCGCCCGCCTCGTCCAGCGGGAACACCGACGACAGCGTCGGGTGGATCATGCCGAGGGAGAACAGCCGGTTCACCTCGACGGCCTCGTGGTAGTTGAAGCCGTGCGAGCCGATGATGCTCTTCAGCCGCATCCACAGGAAGCGGTTGTCGTACTCGTGCTTGTAGCCGGTCGACGAGCCGCAGGTGACGACCTTGCCGCCGCGCTTGGCGACGTAGACGGACGCGCCGAACGTCTCGCGGCCGAGGTACTCGAACACGATGCCGGGGTCCTCGCCGACGAGGCCGCGGATCGCCTCGCCCAGGATCCGGCCCGCCTTGGGGTTGCGCAGGCCCTGCTCGCCGAGGTTCAGGTCGTTGCGGTTGATGACGTGCTCGCAGCCCTGCGCCCGGACGATGTCCGCCTTCTCCTCGGAGGAGACCACGCCGACCGGGATGCCGCCGCCGTTCTTGACGAGCTGCGTCGCGAACGAGCCGAGCCCGCCGGTCGCGCCCCAGATCAGTACGACGTCGCCCTGCTTCATGCGGGCGCCGTGCGTGCCGACGAGCATGCGGTACGCGGTCGCGGCGCACAGGGTGTTGGAGCCCGCCTCCTCCCAGCTGAGGTGCGCGGGCTTCTTGATCAGCTGGTTGGCCTTGACGATGCAGTACTCGCCGAGCGAGCCGAAGTTGGTCTCGAAGCCCCAGGCGAGCTGCGACTCCGACATCATGCCGTCGTCGTAGGAGCCGTGGTCCTCCTCGTCCACGTAGGACGGGGACAGGACGACCTTGTCGCCGACCTTCCAGCTCTTCACGCCGCTGCCGGTGCGGACGACGACGCCGGAGCCGTCGGAGCCGAGGATGTGGTAGGGCAGGTTGTGGCGGGCGCCGTGCCAGCCCTGGCGGCCGAACTTCTCCAGGAACGCGAACGTCGGCACCGGCTCGAAGATCGCGGACCAGACGGTGTTGAAGTTGATCGCCGCCGCCATCACCGCGACGACGCACTCGTCGGGCGCCAGCTCGGGCATGTCGACCTCGTCGACGTGCAGGGACTTGCGCACGTCCTTGTCGGTCTGGCCGTCGAAGATGCCGACCTCGTCCTTGCGGGTGAACGCGGCGCGGAACCGGGTCGGCAGGTCGATGTCCTGCAGCTCGGGTCCGCTCGCACCGGACCGGACGGCGTCGAGCAGGTCGTGGGCCATGAATGTCCTCCGTGGAACGACGGGGTGGGGGGCGCGGCCCTCAGCGGGCCAGAGTTGACCGTGCCGCGGCCCGGGCGCGGCCGGGCGCGTCCTGCGCCTGCGAGCCGCCCGCGGACCGCCGTGTCTCACCGCTTGCGGTGCCGTCCGCGGCGGGTCCGCGTCCGGCGAGCCGGCCCTCCAGGTGCGCGGCGAGGATCTCCACGCCCGGCGGGTCCAGCAGGTTCAGGTGGTGCACCCCGGGGACCGTGACGATCTCCAGGTCGGAGCAGAGCCCGCCGAAACCGTTGGTCCCGTCGAGCACGTAGCGCGCGTCGCGCACCGCCCAGGGGGTCTCCTCCGGGGCGTAGTAGAGGATGACGCGGCCGTCGTAGGGCTCCGGCTGGTACGCCTCCAGGGATCGGGTGTCCTGGTGGGACGTGAGCTGGTGGGTGAGGGCCGCCGGCGGGATGTAGTCCACCAGCGGCGCCGCCCGCTCCATGACCAGCGCGAACTGCGCCTCCTCGTCCAGGCCGGACAGCTCCTCGTAGGTGAGCGTGACGTCCAGCCCGTACGTCTCGTTGATGTAGTCGGCGAACGCGGAGAAGCGGCGGGCGAGGGTGTCGGACTCGTCGTCGACCGCGAGGGGGATGCCCGCGTCGAACAGCGCGACGAACTCGACCTCGCGGCCCGCCGCCTGGAGCTGACGGGCGGTCTCGTAGGCGAGGACGCCGCCGAACGACCAGCCGCCGAGCCGGAACGCGCCCTCGGGCTGCGCTTCGAGCAGGTGCTGGACGTAGCGGGCGGCGCGCTCCTCGACGGAGGGCGCGTCCTCGAACCGCTCCAGGCCGTAGACCGGCTGGCCGGCGCCGAGCAGGTCGACGAGCTGGCGGTAGCAGGCGGTGGTGCCGCCGGCCGGGTGCGCGATGAAGATCGGGCGGCGGTCGCCGGACGGCTTGAGCGGCCGGACGGTCTGCCGCGCGGCCTCCTCGTCGGCGGCCCGGATGACCTCCGCGACGTTCTCGGCGGTCGGCACCTCGAACAGCTCGCCGCGCGTGACCTCGCCGCCGAGCTCGGCGGCGACCATCGCGACGACCTGGTCGGCCTGGTGCTCCTGGCCGCCGAGGTCGGCGAAGAAGTCGGCGGTGACGCCGACCCGGTCCAGGCCGAGGACGTCCTCGAAGATCCGGACGGCGAGGCGCTCGGCGGCGTCGCGCGCCATCACGTAGCCGGACTCGGCGTTGGAGACGGCGGTCGGCGCGGCGGCGTCGGCGAGGCCGAGCTCGCCGGCCGCCCACTCCTCGAACACGTTCACGCTCGCGCCCTGCAGCAGCACGGCGGGCGGGACGGTCAGGCCGAGGTCGTGCTCGACGCCGCTCTTGATCCGGACGGCGACGAGCGAGTCCAGGCCGAGGTCGGTGAGCGGGACGGCCGGGTCGAGGCGCTGCGGGTCGAAGCCGAGGACCGCCGCGATCCGGTACCTGACCTGCGCGGCGATCAGCCGGCGGGCCTCCGCCGGGTCGAGGTCCTTGAGCGCGTCGACGCCGGGCCAGTCGCCCGCGTCGCCGGCGCCGCGCTCGGCGGCGGCCTCGGTCAGCGCCGCGAAGTACGGCATGTTGCCGATCTCGGGGAACAGCTCGACGGCCGTGACGGGGTCGAAGCGGAGCACGCCCGTCGCGGTCATGCCGTGGGCGAGGAGCGCTTCGAGCGCCTCGGCGCCCTCCTCGGGGCTGATCGGGTCGATGACGGTCACCGAGGTCTCGGCGGCGGCGCCGACGCGCGACCAGGTGCCCCAGTTGATCGTGGTCCCGGGGCGGCCGTGCGCCCGCCGGTACGCGGCCAGCGCGTCGATCGCCGCGTTCGCCGCCGCGTAGGCGGCCTGGCCGGGCGAGCCGAGCAGCGCCGCCGCCGACGAGTGCATGACGAGCCAGTCGAGGCCGATGTCCCAGGTGGCCTCGCTGAGCCGCCGCGCGCCCTCGACCTTCGCCGTCCACACCCTGTGGAGATCCTCGGCGCCGAGGTCGGCGATCAGCCGGTCGTCGATCGCGCCGGCGCCGTGCACGACGCCGCACAGCCGCACGCCGCCCTCCTGCGCGACCCTGACCAGGCGCTCGGCGGTGCCGGGGGCGGCGATGTCGCCGAGGACGACGCCGACGTCCACGCCGCTCTCGCGCAGCTTCGCGATCACCTTCTCGGCGTCGGCGCCCGGGCCGCCGCGGCCGGACAGCACGATGCGCCCGGCGCCGCGCTCGGCAAGCAGCCGCGCGGTGACCAGGCCGATCCCGCCGTACCCGCCGGTGATGACGTAGGCGCCGCCGCGCCGGACGATCTTCTTCGGCTTCGCGTCGGAGCCGGGCAGGGCGGCCTGCGCGAGGCGGGCGACGTGGCGTGTGCCGCCGCGCCAGGCGACCTCGCGGGCGGCGCCGCCGCCGAGCAGCTCGTCGACCAGGTCGGCGGGGCGGTCGACGTCCACGAGCGTGGCCCGCTGGACGGTCCGCTCGAACGCCAGGACGCGGGTGAGCGCCGCCGCGAACCCGTGCCCGGGCTCGCCGGCCTCGCCCGCCCGCACGGGGACGGCGCGGTGCGTCGCGATGTACAGGCGCGGACCGTCCGGGAGGGAGCGGCTCACGTCCGCGATGGCGAGCACGAGGTCCTCGTCCACGAGGTCGGCGGACGGGACGAGCACGACGCCGTCCACCGGGTCGTCCGTCTTCGGAAGTTCGTCCCGGTTCGCCAGGGCGTGCCGGACGACGCGGCGCCCGCGCGCCTCCAGGCCGGTGGCCGTGGCGCCGGCGAGCGCGTCGTCGTCCTCGGCGAGGACCACCCAGACGCCGTCGCCCTCGGCCGCCTCGGGGGCGTCCGCCTCGTCCCAGACCAGTTCGACCAGCTTGCCGGCGACCGGGACGGGCACGTCGTGGCGTTCGGCGCGGCGCAGCACGATGCCGGTCGCCTCGGCCATGACCTCGCCGTCCCCGTCCAGCAGCAGGACGGACCCGGTCAGCTCGCCGTCCTCGTCGGTCACCGCGGCGCGGACGTGCCCGCCGCGATGCGACGGCCCGTACACGCGCAGGCTCCCGATCGTCTCGGCGAGCCAGACGCCGCCGCGCTCGCCCGCGAGCGCCGCCGCCTCGTCGGACAGCACCGCCAGGCAGCGGTCGAACACCTCGGGGTGCAGCCGGTAGTACCGCGATCCGCGCTCGGCGCCCGCGACCTCCGTCGCCGCGCCGTGCTCCGGCGGGGCGGGGGCCCGGTCGTCCTCGCCGACGTCCGCGCTGGCCAGCCGCGCCCATGTGCCGGCGGGCGTCAGCGCGTGGATCTCCACCCGCTGCTCGGTCTCGGCGAACGTCGTGGTCACGGTCGTGTGGTCGGCGAGCGCGAGCGGGCGCTCTATCCACAGGCTGTTGACGCGGACGGCGTCGGTCCCGAGCGCCGTCGCGCCCGCCGCCAGCGCCATCTCCGCGAAGGCCGCGACCGGCAGCGCGTGCAGGCCGTGCACGGTCAGGTCGTTCAGCCAGGGCTGCGCCTCCAGGCCGACGTCGGCGCGCCAGGCGTGCCGGTCCTCGCCGGGCAGCTCGACGTGCGCGCCGAGCAGCGGGTGCTCGTCGCGGCCGCCGCGCTTGCGCGCCGAGAAGTCCACCCAGTGGCGCTCGTGCCGCCACGGCGACTGCGGGACGTCGACGATCCGTCCGTCCACAGGCTGTGCAACGGCCAGGCCGTGCGCGGCGAGCGTCGCCAGTTGCGCGTGGAAGGTCAGCGTGTCGTCGGTCTCTTGGCCCTTGGGCGCCCGCTTCAGCGTGTGCGTGACGAGGGCGCCGCTGCCGTCGAGGGTCTCCCCGACCGCGTGCGCGAGAATCGGATGCGCGTTGACCTCGACGAACGTCCGGAAGCCGTCCTCGGTCGCCGCCGACACCGCGTCCGTCAGCCGGACCGGGTTGCGCAGGTTCGCCGCCCAGTACTCGACGTCCAGCCGCGCGTCCTCGCCGTCGAACGCGCGCGGGTCGGGCAGCGCCGTCGTGTAGAGCTTGATGCCGTCGGCGAGGGGCGTGCCCGGTTCGAGGCCGACCTCGGCGAGCTGTTCGCGCAGGTCAGGCAGCAGCGGATCGACCTGCGGGGAGTGGCCCGCGCCCTCCGCCTGCACCATCCGGGCGAGCCGGCCCTCCGCCTCCGCGCGCTTGACGACCTCGGCGACCTGGTCGGCGTCGCCCGTCACGACCGTCTGCTTCGGCGACGAGTGCACCGCCGCGTACACCTCGGGCAGGCCGTCCGCCAGCCGCTCGACCTCCTGCGCGGACGCGCCGAGCACCGCCATCGCGCCGCCGCCGACCAGCTGCGTCAGCAGCCTCGACCGCCGGACGATCACCCGCACGCCGTCCTGCGGCGCCAGCGCGCCCGCGACGACCGCCGCCGCGACCTCGCCCATCGAGTGCCCGATCACCGCGCCCGGCGTCACGCCGTACGCCTTCCACATCCGGGCCAGGCCGATCTGGATCGCGAACAGCACCGGCATCGCGTCGGCCGGGCCGTCCGGCTTGCGGCCCTCCTCGAGCAGCGACCACAGGTCGGGGCCGCCCTCCTCGGCGAACAGGCCGTCCAGGTCGTCGATCGCCTCGGCGAACGCCGGCTCCTCCTCCAGCAGCCGCTGCGCCATGCCCGCGCGCTGCGCCCCGTACCCGGAGAACACCCAGACCGGACGTCCCGGGACGCCGAGCGCCGAACCGGTCACGACGCCGGGGTGCGGACGGCCCTCCGCGAGCGCCTTCAGGCCCTCGACCAGGCCGGCGCGGTCACGGGCCGACACCGCCGCGCGGGACCGGCCGCGCCCGCCGCGCCGGTGCAGCGTCCGCGCCAGGTCCGAAAGCCTCACGTCATCGCGGTTCGGGACCCACTCGGCGAGCAGCGCGGCGTGGTCGCGGACGCGGTCGTCGCTGGTGTCCGACAGCGGGAACGTCCGGACGACCGCCGCGTGCGACACGATCTCCCGCGCCGGAGCCTCCTCCAGCAGGACGTGCGCGTTCGTGCCGCCGAACCCGAAACCGGACACGCCCGCCCGCGCCGGGTGGCCGCGCTCCGGCCACGGCGTCTCCTCGGCCACGACCTGGAGCCGCAGCTCGTCGAACGGGATGTGCGGGTTCGGCTCCTTGTAGTGCGCGCTCGGCGGGATCACCTTGTGATGCAACGCCAGGACGGTCTTGATAAGACCGGCTATGCCCGCCGCCGACTCCATATGCCCGAGGTTCGACTTCGCGGAGCCGATCAGCAGCGGCTCGTCCTCGCCGCGCCCGACACCGAGGACCTCGCCGACGGCCTTCGCCTCGATCGGGTCGCCGAGGAACGTCCCGGTGCCGTGCGCCTCGACGTAGTCGACCTCGCCGGTCTCGACGCCCGCCGTCGCGTACACGTCCCGCAGCAGGGCCCGCTGCGCGTCCGAGTTCGGCGCGACCAGGCCGTTGGAGCGCCCGTCGGAATTGACGCCCGAGCCCTTCACCACCGCGAGGACCCGGTCGCCGTCGCGAACCGCGTCCGACAGCCGCTTCAGCACTACCGCGCCGCAGCCCTCCGCGCGGACCATGCCGTCGGCGGACGCGTCGAACGCCTTGCAGTGCCCGTCCCGCGCCGTCGCGTCGGCCAGGTCGAACGTCATCGTCACCGTCGGCGACAGCAGCAGGTTCACCCCGCCCGCCAGCGCCACGTCCGCCTCGCCGCTGCGCAGCGCCTGCACCGCCAGATGCGTCGACACCAGCGACGACGAGCACGCCGTGTCCACGATCATGCTGGGGCCGCGCAGGTCCAGCAGGTACGACAGCCGGTTCGCGATGATGCTGAGCGCCGCGCCCGTCGCGGTGAACGGCTCCAGCGACGCCAGATCCGACGCGGTGAACGCCGCGTACTCCGGCGCCGAGACGCCCACGAACACGCCCGTGCGGCTGCCGCGCAGCGACGCCGGACCGATCCCGGCGTGCTCGAACGCCTCCCATGCCACCTCGAGGACGAGGCGCTGCTGCGGGTCCATCACCGCCGCCTCGCGCGGCGTGAGGCCGAAGAACTGCGCGTCGAACTGCGCGATGTCGTCCAGGAACCCGCCGAGCCGCGTCGTCTTCGCGAGCCGGTCGGCGACCTCGGGGGAACCGTCGTCGAACGGGTCCCAGCGGCCGTCCGGGACCTCCCGGATCGCGTCGCCGCGCCCGGTCAGGAACCGCCAGTAGTCCTCGGGCCCGGTCAGGTCGCGGTCGCCGCCGGGGAAGCGGCAGCCGATCCCGACCACCGCGATCGGCTCGTCCTGCCGAGCCGCCCGGACCGGCGCGGCCGCCGCCTGCTCGGCCTCGCCGTCCGCACCGCCCGCCAGCGCGCGGGAGAGCTTGTTGATCGTGGGGTGCTCCCACACCAGCGTCGCGGGGAGGGCCCGGCCCAGCATCTGCTCGAGATCCCCGGCGATCGCCACCGCGTCCCGGGACGCCAGCCCGAACTCCTCCAGCGGACGGTCGGGGTCGACCTCGGCCGCGGTGATCCGGGAGCGCCGCGCGATCTGCTCGATCAGGTGCCGGCGAATCGCGTCCGCGGCGATCCGAGGGTCGCCGGGCGCGCCGGCTCCGGAACGATCGTTGCTCTGCATGCGGTGGGTTCCCCCCATGAAACCGGGATCGTTCATCGAAGCGGAGGGACCACTTTGTCCTACGGTGACCGGCTCACGATGCGCATCCAGACCACTTTTCTCCCCGGGCACTTGTCACGGTGATGACAAGACTCGGCAGTAACCAATGTGGCCTGATGGGATAGTTGTGGGACTCTGCCCTGCGAGCGGGCTGAGTGACCGGATGCCAACCAATCGTAACAATAGCCACGATCGCATTTAGGGGGAAGCGGCGGATTTCCCGGTGGCACGGGAAGGGCCGCCGCAGGACAGGTGACCCGGGGCCGATACCGATGGGCGCTGGCGGTGGTGGCCGTCAGCGCGTTCATGACCACCATGGACAACACGGTGGTCTTCACCGCGCTGCCCAGGATCATGGCGGACCTCGGCATGACGTCCTCGGCCAAGGACTGGGTCGCCACCGGCTACATCCTGATGTTCTCCTGCCTGATGATCACGGGCGGGCGGCTCACCGACCTCTACGGCTGCCGCGTCACCTTCACCACCGGCATGGTCGTCTTCACCGCCGCCTCGGCGGTCTGCGGCCTCTCGCACACCTCCGAAGTGCTCATCCTCGCCCGCATCGTCCAGGGCGGCGGCGCCGCGCTCGTCCTGCCCGCCACCCAGGTGATGGTCACCGTCGGGCGCAACGACAAGCAGCGCTCCATCGGCAACATCGTCTTCATCGGCGCCGCGTCCAGCGCCACCGCGCTCGGCCCCACCATCGGCGGCATCATCGTCGAGCACTTCCACTGGGGCTGGATCTTCCTCATCAACATCGTGCCCGGCATCCTGGTGATCCTGCTCGGCCTCTTCGTCCTCACCGGGCGCAGCAAGAACCGGCACGCCCGCATCGACCTGCCCGGCGTGCTGATCTCCGCGACGATGCTGTTCGCGTTCATCTACGGACTGGAGGACGGCAACAAGCACGGCTGGGCCGACCCGTCCGTGCTCAGCACGTTCGCCCTCGGCGTCATCGCGCTCATCTGCTTCATCGTGGTGGAGAGCTGGGCTCCCGACCCGATGATCGACCTGCGGTTCTTCCGCAACCGCGTCTTCACCGGCGGGCTGCTGTCGCAGATGCTCTACGGCATCGGCTTCAACGGCATGATGTTCTACTCCCAGCCGTTCCTGCAGCGCTTCCTCGACTTCTCCCCGCCCGAGGCCGGCCTGGTCATGCTGCCGCCCGCCATCGCGATCATGGTGCTGACCCCGGTGGCGTTCCTGCTCGCCGCCAAGATCGGCCCGCGTCCCGCGATCGGCGCCGGCCTCGCCCTGATGGGCGTCGGCATGGTGCTGTTCTCCACCCTCCAGATCGGCGACGGCTACGCCGACCTCATGCCCGGCGTCATGCTCGTCGGCGTCGGCGCGGCTCTCGGCATGCCCCTGGTCATGTACGTGCTCAAGGCCGTCCCGGAGAAGCGCGCGGGCGTCGCCAGCGGCGTCATCAACGTCATCCGCGAGGCGTCCGGCGCGTTCGGCATCGCCATTGTCGGCCTCCTCATCCACGACATCCCGGACACGGGCGCGAGCGCCGAGGCCCTCGAGGCCTTCCGGAAGGGCACCTCCTCCGGGCTCGTCCTCGGCGCCGTCCTCGTCCTCATCGGCGGCGTGATCAGCGGCCTCACCCTGCCCAGCCGGCGCGGCTGGACCGGCCCCAAGCACGGCAAGCAGGCCCCGCTCGTCACCGAGCCGGAACCCGCCCTCGCCACCGCCGCCGCCACCGCGACCCCTCGCGACCCGCTCCCCGTCGTCCGGCCCGCCGAAGCCGCACCCGTCCCCGCGCCCCTCTCCCTCAGGACGGAAACGGAGACCATGGCCGCACCCCCCACCCCCGGCCCCCACTGGTGGAGCGACACCCCGGACGACGAGACGCCCACCGCCTGGCGCCCCGCGCCACCGGACGCGACGTCCCCCTGGCAGGACTGGGCCGACACCGCCATCCCCACCTGGACCAGCCCCGCCGAGGAATACCCGTTCCCCGACGAGCCCACCTGGTGGCCGCAGACCCCCGAGGGCCCCCCGCGCCCGCCGGCCAGCCGGTGGTTCGACGACGAGACCGCCTCCCGCTCCCGCGGCACCGCCCCGCCCGGCGACGACCCCCTCGGCACCCCGGAAGGCTTCCCCCTCGCGGCCCCGATCCCGCCCGACGACATGCTCCCCATCGAACGAGCGGCCGAAGCCAGCGCCAGAGCCCGCACCCCCGAACAAGAAGAACCGCCCAGCAGCGACGACGCACTGAACACCGCGCCGACAGTCCTGCCGTCCGCACCCAGCGGCGAGCCGTCGGCCGATCCGCTAGAGGGCGCCGAGAGCCGAGAGCACGACCACCAGCAGGTACCGGCCGGCGCTTCGGACGTGTGGGCACCAGAGGCCAGCGGCGAACTCGCGATCGCAGCAACGGACGGGACCGGCTCGACGGCCGGAGGCGCCGACGACCCGCTCGGCAGCGCCGACCGCCAAGAGGTGCCGTCCGCCGCGAGCGGCCATGGCGGCGCTTCGGACGGGTGGACAGCCGAGGCCGGCGGCGAACTTGCGATCGCGACAGCGGACGGTGCGGGCCCGGCAGTTGGAGGCGCCGACGACCCTCTTGGCACCGCCGAGCGCCAGGAACGCGACCACCGAGCGGTGCCGTCCGCCGCGGGCGGCCAGGTCGGCGGCGAGGTCGTGGCTGGCCAGAGCGGCGGTGAAGTCGCGGTCGTGGCAGCGGACGAGGCTGGTCCGGCTGCTGAAGGCGCGGACGATCCCGTCGGCAGCGCCGAGCGCGAGGAGGTGGCGCCCGACGGGGACGGGCTGGTCGGAAGCGAGGTCGGCGGAAGCGAGGCCGGGCGGGTCTTGCCGCAGGGGGAGCCTGGGGATGCGTGGGTGGCCGGGCGTGGGGGTGCGGCCGGTGATGAGGGTGAGAGGCCGGAAGTCGGGGGGCCTGGGTGGCCTCCGCCGCCGCCGGACGGGTGGTTGTACGCGCCGTACGTGCCAGAGGACGAGGAGCCGGCCGGTGAGCCGGACCCGCGTCCGCGTAGCGATGCCTGGTGAGGAGCTGCCGTGAGCCGAATCGTGATCTTCGCCGCCGGGTCGCGGGGGGACGTCCAGCCGTGCCTGGCGCTGGGGCGGGCGCTGCGGGAGCGGGGTGACGAGGTCCGGCTCGTGGCGAGCACCCGGTACGCGCCGTTGGCGCTGGCGGCGGGGCTGGAGCCGGCGCCGCTGACGGCCGATCCGACGGAGATCCTGGAGTCGGACGCGGGGCAGGAGCTGCTGGCCGGCGGGCGGAACCCGGTGAAGTTCCTCGGCGGGTTCCGCCGCATTCTCGGGCCGATGGCCGAGCGGCTGCTGGGCGAGTGCCTGAACGCGTGCAAGGGCGCCGACCTGATCCTCGGGCCGACGCTGGGGTTCCTGCCGGAGCACATCGGCGAGCATCTGAACGTGCCGCGGGCGCTGATCCACTTCCAGCCGAGCCGGCCGACGGGGGCGTTCCCGCACCCGTTCGTGCCGCAGGCGCGGCTGCTGGGGCGCTGGGGGAACCGGGCGAGTTTCGGGGCGGTCGACCAGATCGCGTGGCAGCTGTCGCGGCCGTTCATCAACCCGTGGCGGGACGAGCGGCTCGGGCTGCGGCGGCTTCCGCTGCGGGGGCTGCGCCCCGACGGGACGACGGTGCTGGCGTGCTTCAGCGAGGCCGTGGTGCCGCGTCCGGAGGACTGGCCGGCGAGCGTGCACATGACCGGGTACTGGTTCCTGGACGAGCCGGAGTGGGAGCCGCCGAAGGAGATCGCCGCGTTCCTGGAGGCCGGGCCGCCGCCGATCTATGTCGGGTTCGGGAGCATGGTGCCGAAGGACGCGGAGATGACCGGGCGGATCGTGCGGGCGGCGCTGCGGCTGGCCGGGGTCCGCGGCGTGGTGCAGGGCGACCCGGACACGTCGGACGACGAGGTGCTCGCGGTGCGGGACGTCCCGCACTCGTGGCTGTTCCCGAGGATGTCGGCGGTCGTGCACCACGGCGGCGCGGGGACGACCGCGGCGGGGCTGCGGGCCGGGGTGCCGACGGTGGTGTGCCCGTTCTTCGGCGACCAGCCGTACTGGGGCGAGAGGGTCGCCGCGCTGGGCGCGGGGCCGTCGCCGCTGCCGTTCCGCGCGATGACGGTGCCGAGGCTCGCCCGGAAGCTGCGGCGGGTCGCCGAGGATCAGGAGATGGCCGACCGCGCGTACGAGGTGGGCCGGCGGATCCGGGCCGAGGACGGCGTGGGCCGCGCCCGGGAGATCATCGCGGGGCTGCTGCGCTGACGGTCAGTCGGAGCTCCACGTCCAGCCGTTGCCGTCCGGGGACGGGACGATCCGGCGCTTGACCCGCGGCGGGCGGACGGGCCGGGGCTGCGGCTGGCCGTTCGCCCACGGGGCCCAGGGCGCCTGCTGTGCCGCCGGGCGTCGCGGGGCGTCGCGGAACACCAGTTGCGGGCGGTCGCCGTTGGGGGATCCGCCCGGAGTGGGGTGGAATGCCGGTCTGAAGACATCGTTCGCGTCCACCATGGGCGCGCGGGACGGCGTCGGAACGGGGGTGGGCGCCACGACCGGAGGCGGGGGCGCGGGAGGCGCGGCGGCCGGGGGCGCGGGAGGCGCCGGGCGGGGCGCCGGTGCGACGGGCTCGGCAGCGGTCGCCTGCTCCCAGTGCACCCGGTACGGGTACGGCTGCTCTTCCGGCAGCGGCGGCGGGACCGCCACGGTCGCGGGCCCCGCGGCGGCGGGGGCGTGTTCGCGCAGGTCCATCTTGGCGTGCAGGAAGGCGAGCGGGCCGGGCAGCCACCAGTTCGCGGCGCCCATGAACCGCATGGTGGCGGGGACGAGCAGCGACCGGACGAGCGCGGCGTCCACGACGACCGCGACGAACATGCCGACGCCGATCAGCTTCACGACGGTGATGCCGGCCATGCTGAACGCGGCGACGACGACGAGGAACAGCAGGGCGGCGCTGGTGATGATGCCGCCGGTGTGCTGCATGCCGCGCGCGACCGCGGCGCGGTTGTCGTGCGTGCGGTCCCATTCCTCGCGGATGCGGCTGAGCAGGAAGACCTCATAGTCCATGGAGAGGCCGAACACGACGGCGAGGATGAGGATCATGCTGGTGGCCTCGACGCCGCCCGTCGGGGTGAAGTTCAGGACGCCGGCGAGGTGCCCGTACTGGAACCCCCAGACGATCGCGCCGAACGACGCGCCGATCGACAGCACGTTCATGACGATGGCCTTCAGCGGCAGCACGATCGAGCCGAAGAACATGAACAGCAGGATGAACGTGGCGAGGCCGACGGCGATCGCCATCTTCGGCAGGCTGCGCATCAGGCTGGACATCAGGTCCATCTGCGCGGCGGTGCTGCCCCCGACGTCGATGTGCATCGGGTAGCCGTCCTTGACCAGGCTCATGGCGCGGATCGTCTTGACGAGGTCCTGCGCGTGCTGGTCCATGGGCTCGTACTTGTGCGTCACGGAGATGCGCACGCCGCCGTACGTGCCGGAGTAGCCGGTGAACTTGGCCTCGGTGACGCCCGGGAGCGCGGCGAGCTTCTTGCGGAAGTCCTCCAGGTAGGGCGGGATGTTGTCGCCCGTCTTGGTCGGCCTCCAGTTGCGCGGGATCAGGTCGCCGGAGATGACGACGTCGATGGGCTCGGCGGACCCGTTCGGGAAGTCCTTCTTGACCGTCTCGACGACGGCGCGGGTCGCGCTGTCCTTCGGCAGGACCCGGGCGTCGACGCTGCCGAACTGGACGTGCAGGAACGGCCCGAACAGCACGCCCAGGATGACGAGCACCGCGGCGAAGTAGGGCAGCGGGTGCTTCATGACGCTGTGGCCGAGCCGGTACCAGAAGCCGCTGTCGGGGTCGCGCTGCGCGCGCTTGGACGTGGGGCGCCGCCACGGCATCCGCCCGCCCTCGACGCGCGGCCCGAGGAGGGCGAGGAGCGTCGGCAGCAGGACGGTCGCGCCGAACACCGCGACCATGACGGTGGCGATGCCCGCGAGCCCGATCGTGCGCAGGAACATCTGCGGGAACAGCAGCAGGCCGGCGAGCGCGGCCGAGACGGTGACGCCGGAGACCATGATGGTGCGGCCGGCGGTCGCGAGGGTCGCGGCGAGCGCGTCCTCCCGGATCGGGCGCATCGTCTCCCGGTGCGCCTTCTTCGCGGCCCTGCGCGCGGCCCTCCCGCGTTCCTGCTTCCACGGTTTCCCTGGCGGGATGCCGTGCGCGGCCATGCCGCGTTGCAGTTCCTCGCGGAACCGGCTGATGATGAACAGCGAGTAGTCGATCGCGAGGCCGACGCCCATCATCGTGACGACCTCGAGCGCGAAGGACGTCACGTCGGCGGCATAGGTGACCACGTGCAGGACGGCCAGCCCGCCGATCATCGAGAAGATCGCGACGACCAGCGGCAGGGACGCGGCGACGACCGCGCCGAACAGCAGCACCAGCAGGATCAGCAGCGGCAGCGCGGTGATGGTCTCCGCGCGGACGATGTCGGCGGTGACCTGCTCGCCGAACTCCTCGTTGAGCGGGACGGCGCCGCCGTACCGGACGGTCAGCCCCGGCGCCCGCAGCCGGTCCTTGATCGCGTGGTAGTTCTCCGGCTTGGCCGCGTCGTCGCCCTTGAGCTTCACGGCGACGAACGTCTCGTGCTTGTCGCGGGACGCGAACGACGCCGCGTCCTTCTCGTTGTCCAGGGCCCAGTACGAGATCATCTCGGCGACGCGGTCCTTGGGGAGACGCGCGACGGTGGTGACGACGGCGGCCTCGTAGCGCGGGTCGTCCACCGTCATGGTGTCGCTCTTGTAGAGGACCAGGATGTCGGGGTTGGTGCTGCCGAAGTACGTCGCGCCGAGCTTGGCGACGAGCGTGGAGGAGGCGTTCGGGTCCTCGAAGCCGCCCGCCTTGAACTTGGCGAACACGCCGAGGCCCCAGCCGCCCGCGAGGCCGGCCACCAGCAGGATGAAGACGAGGCTGAACCAGCGCCGCCGGTGGATCAGACGCCCCAGCCCCGAGAGCATGGTCCTCCTGTGTCGTCACGGCCGCGGGGCGCGACGCCCCGCGGCCCGTCCTCCCGGCCCCGCCCTGCCTGCGCGGCGCCGGTCGCGCCGAGGTTACCGGCGGGACGCGAGCCGCGCCGCCGTGGTGGGCAGCCCGCCGTCCAGGTACCGCTGCCGCGTGGCGGCACGAGCGATCTTGCCGCTGGACGTGCGGGACACGCCACCCGGTTCGATCAGCAGGAACTCGTGCACGCTCATCTCGTGCTCGACGTTGACCGCGCCGCGCACCGCCGCCTCGACCTCGTCCAGGTCCAGGCGCCCGAGCGGGACGCGGCGGTTGCGCTCGGCGACCACGATGAGCCGCTCGGTCTCCTCGCCGGGCAGCGCGAACGCCGCGACGTGGTCGGGCCGGACGGCGGGGTGCGCCTCCTGCGTGGTGACCTCGATGTCCTGCGGGTAGTGGTTGCGGCCGTCGACGATGATGAGGTCCTTGATGCGGCCGGTGACGTACAGCTCGCCCTCGTGGACGACGCCGTAGTCGCCGGTCTTCATCCACGGGCCGGCAGGCACGCCGTCCGGCTCGGCGAGCTCGCCGCCGAAGGTGTCCTGGCTGCGCTCGGAGTTGCGCCAGTAGCCGGCGGCGGTGTTCGGGCCGTGCACCCAGATCTCGCCGACGCGGCCGTCGGGCTGCTCGGTACGCGCGTCCGGGTCGACGATCGCGACGATCTGCCCGGACGGCCGCCCGCACGACACCAGCGTGCTCGCCCGCTCGGCGTCGGCGCCGCACAGCCGCAGCTCGCCCTGGGTGAGCAGCTCCCGGTCCACCGAGATGATCTTCGGCGGGACGTCCTCGGCCGCCGCGGTGACGAACACCGTCGCCTCCGCCAGCCCGTAGCCGGGGGCCTGCGCGCCCGGCCGCAGCCCCGCCGGGGCCAGCGCGTCCGCGAACGTCGACAGCGTGGACGTGCGGATCGGCTCCGCGCCGTTCAGGCAGGTCGTCAGCCCGGACAGGTCCAGGCCCGCCAGCTTCTCCGGCGACGCCGTCGACGCCACGTACTCGTAGGCGAAGTTCGGGCCCGCCGTGTAGACGTTCTTGCCAGGCCGCCCGGCGATCAGCTGCAGCCAGCGGATCGGGTTCATGATGAACGACACCGGGTCGGTGTAGATCGCGTGGTCGCCGCGCACCAGCGGCAGCGCCATCGTCGCGATCAGTCCCATGTCGTGGAACAGCGGGAGCCAGCTCACCAGCTCCGGGTCCGGCTTCTCCGGCGCCCAGCCCGCCCACAGCTGCGCCGCGTTCGCCGTCACGTTCCCGTGCGTGATCTCCACGCCGGCGGGCCGGCGCGTCGACCCCGAGGTGTACTGCAGGTACGCCAGGTCGTCGAACCCGATCGGCTCGTCGTCCCAGGAGCCGGCGAGCGCCTCGTCGACCTCCTCGGCGAACAGGATCTCCTTCGGCTGCGGGACGTTGGAGTCCGCGAGGAACTTCTCCACGTGCGGCAGCGCGTTGCGGGTCGTGACGATCACCGCCGGCTCGCTGTCGGTGTAGGCGCCGATCAACCGGTCGGCGTGGCCGGGCAGGTCCGGCGAGAACAGCGGTACCGCGACGACGTGCGCGTACATCGCGCCGAGCATCGTCATCATGTACTCGAGCGTCTGCGGCAGCAGCAGCGCGGCCCGCTCGCCTGGCCCGGTCACCTGGCGGAGCGCGACGGCCATCGCGCGGGCGCGCCTGTCGGTGTCGGCCCAGTTCAGGGTGATGTGCTTGCCGGCGGGGTCGAGCGAATAGTCGACGAAGGTGAAGGCCGGGGCGTCCGGCTTCTCCCTCGCCCACCTCGCGACCCGTTCGATCAGCGGGGTGCGGCCGGAGCCGCCGGGCAGGAGTTCGGGAAGCAGCGAGCCCAATGCCATTGATCATTCTCCCGAGGGGACGGGCCGGGCGGGGCCATCGGTGGGGGGGTGGGCGCCGTCGGCGATGCGTGCAGTCGGCCGGACGACTCGTCTGGCGCCCCCCGGCAACCGGCGATGATCGTGAAGCTACCGGATGGTAGGCAGCGGGCGATATTAGCCGCGCACCACATTCGCCTCAGCCGGGTTTGTCACCGCCATGACAAGAGGAACGGCCTTTTCACGCCTCGGCGCAGGATTCGTTACCGACCGTGTGCGGACTACCGGTCGGCGGCGAAGATCTGCTGCATGATCCCATGCCGGTGCCGCCCCCGATAGGTCGCGTAGGGATTCTCGGACACCGCAGAGTCGCCTCTGACATACCGGATCCCCTGTCCGTAACCGCAGCTTTACTGTCAGCAGGTCAGCTTAACGACAAGGTCCACCATTTGGCGCCGGATGCGGAGATCGGCCACCGAATCGCGCGTCCACGCCCGGCGCACCACGCGCTCCCGTCACCTCGGCGCGGCCCTCCGCACGCGTCAGATGTACGCGCCGCCGCGCTCGGCCGCCGCCGCCCGCGCCTCCGCCGCCCGCGTTTCGGCGCGGTAGAGCGCGATCCGGCGCCGCCACAGCCCCACGCAGGCGGCGCCCCACAGCAGCGCGATCTCCGCCACCAGGGCGATGCCGAGCACGACGGCCCAGTCGGTGCCGCTGCCCTCCTGCATCCCGGCCGGCGACACCATCGTCATCCGGCTCTCGCCATCACGGGCGTCGTCGCTCGTGGTCCCCGCCATGGCCTGGCTGTTCGGCATGGGCGCGGCGCCCGGCACGTTCAGTGGCGGCAGGACGACCCCGTGCGGCCCGGGCGTCGGGACGATCGGCATGTTCGGCACCTGCTCCTCCCCCGCGTACCCGCCGCGGGGCGTGCCGTCCTCGCCCGAACCGCCGGTTCCGGCGAAGCCTTCATGGCACGGCTCGCCGAACGTCTCGTCGTGAGCCCGCCCGTCCCGGCAGTGCGTCCCGCTCCCGCCGGACGAGAGCGACGGTTCGTCGCCCGCCGCCCAGCCGTCGTCCGCAGCCGACTCGTCCGGCCGCGAGGGCGCGCCCACATGAAACGGAACGTTCCCGCTCCCCGGCACGCCATGGTGGGCCGATCCGCCCTGCTGGCTAGGCACCCCCTGCTGCACCGGCGCGGAGTGCTGCGCCTGCTGCCCGCCTGCGGCACGCGGCTTGCCCAACTGCTCAGGCCGACCGTGCTGTGCGTTCCCAGCATGATGCGCGGGCCCACCGTGATGCACGGGCCGACCATGGTGCGAAGGCCGACCATGATGCGCGGGTCGCCCATGGGAGTGAGCCCGGGGCTTGCCCTGATGCGCAGACTGCCCCTGCGGCGCAGACTGCCCCTGCGGCGCAGGCTGACCCTGCGGGACGGGCTGACCTTGCGGCGCGGGCTGGCCATGCGACGCCGGCTGACCATGCTGAGCCGGCTGACCTTGCGGCGCGGGCTTGCCGTGTGGAGCGGGCTGTTCGTGTGGCGCGGGCTGGTCCTGCGTCGCGGGGTCGGGGTGTTGGGGGGATCGGGGCTGCTGCTGCGGCGGGTCGGCGGGCTGGGCTTGGGCCGGAGGCTGTCCCTGGTGAGCGGGGGTGGTGCCGGTCGCCGGGGGTGCCGCGTCGGTGTGGCAGGGGGCGTCGGCGCCGCCGCTGCAGTGCGCGGCGTCCTCGTTGGGGGCGGCGCCGGGCTGCGCGGGCGGGGCGTCCGCCGGTGCGGACGTGTCGCCGTGCCCGAAGTCGAGGACGGCGCGGGTCGAGCGGGGCTCGGCGTTGTCGGCCTCGGCGAAGGTGAGGATGGCCGGCGGCGCGGCGGACGGACGTCCCACCGCGGAGGACGGGACGGAGACGGTGCCGGTCCGCGTCACCGCGGCGCCGCCCACGTCACCGAGGTCGCAGCGCAGTTCGTGGCCGGAGTCGAGTTGCAAGCAGTCCGCGGAGTGGCTCGTCCAGGACAGCGGGTCGCCGGCCAGCAGGCGCAGGACGGCGTGGTGCGCGACGCCGCCCTCGGCGTGGACGCGGACGGTGTAGCCGAGCGCGTACCCCGGCCCTCCGGACAGCCCGGCGGACGTCGAGGTCTCGGTGAGCAACCGGACCTCCGGCGGGTTCGCCTCCGCCGCGGACCCGGTGAGCACCATCGGCGGTACGGCGAGCGCGCCGCTCGCCATGATCGCGCCGACGCGCGCTCTGCTGCGTGTCCTGCTGCCACCGGTCCGCACGTGGTCCCCTCTCGCGGTTCACTTTCTCTATTGCTCGCAGGGGGGCGGCGTTCGTCGCCGTGTGTAGTCACTTATTGCCACTCTGTGGCCATGAGTAACGTGCTTTGTCCGAAGCGAGGCCCCTCTTTCGCGTGGCGAAATCAGATCTCCGTAGAATCGGGGGCATCGCGAGGAGAGGAGACGCGGGTGGCGGAGGCCGTACGGTCGCTGGAGCGCGCGTTCGAGCTGCTGGAGCATCTGGCGGACGCGGGCGGCGAGATGGCGCTGTCGGAGCTGACCGAGGTGTCCGGATTGCCGATGCCGACCATCTACCGGCTCATGCGGACGCTGGTGAACCACGGGTACGTGCGGCAGGAGCCGTCCAAGCGGTACGCGCTGGGCCCGCGGCTCATCCGGCTCGGCGAGGGCGCGAACCGGCTGCTCGGGACGTGGGCGCGCCCGGTCCTGTCGCAGCTGGTGGACGAGGTGGGCGAGACCGCGAACATGGCCGTGCTCGAAGGCGACGAGGCCGTGTACGTGGCGCAGGTCCCGTCGAAGCACTCAATGCGGATGTTCACCGAGGTCGGACGGCGCGTTCAGCCGCACTGCACCGGCGTGGGGAAGGCGCTGCTTTCGCAACTGCCGGAGGCGCGGGTGCGCGAGATCCTGGGCCGGACGGGGATGGCCGCGCACACCCCGAACACCTTCACCGACCAGGACGCGCTCCTGTCCGAGCTGCGCCGGATCCGCGAGCAGGGCTTCGCGGTGGACGACGAGGAGCAGGAGATCGGGGTCCGCTGCGTGGCGGTGCCGTTGCAGGGGGCGCCCGCGCTGACCGCGCTGTCGGTGTCGGGGCCGTCCGCCCGCATGACGCGCGAGGCCGTCGCCGACGTCGTCCCGGTCATGCGGGACGCGGCGGAGCGGTTCGCCAAGGAGCTGGGCCCGACGGCATGAGAAAGGCGAGACCACCGTCGCGGTGGTCTCGCCTTCGAAGTCGTGCGGGTCAGTCGATCGGTTCGCCGACGATGACGGTGGGGCGGCCGCCGCGCTCCCAGGTCACGAAGTCGCCGGCGGACTTGACGAGGACCGCGGCCAGCCACAGGGCGAGCCCGGTGTCGTCGGCGATGCCGGCGATCGGGATGACGTCGGGGATGGCGTCGATCGGGGAGATGATGTACACGAGGCCGAGCGCGAGCAGCCCGAGCGTCCCGAAGGACATCCCCTTGTACCGGCCGCGCAGGACCGACTTCAGCATCCGGGGAACGGCGCGGACCCGCTCGAAGAAGCCGGGCGCGTCCGGCTGGAGGGTCTCGCTGTAGATCTGCCAGGCCTGCCCGGCGGCGGCCGTGCTGCGCTTCCTGTCCACAGGCACTCCTCGGTCAGGTTGTTGAGGGCGCGCCCCCGCAGCGCCCACGTTCCTCTATGACGCGGATCATGCCGGTTTTGTTCCCCTCCGGCGGTCATGAGGCCCGTGTCACAACCGGTGCGCCGCCGCGCCCGCCGTAATGATCGTCGGCGGCCCGTCCGCGCACCGCACGCGGCCGTTCCTGCACCCGGCGGTGCCGTTCCCGTACGGGCCGGTTCGGGTTACCGGAAGTGAGGTCTTCGTCACTCTCGCGGGCAACGTGCGGTGATTCCGCCGCATTATCCGGCGCCCGCTGCCAGCATGAGAGGCCACGAGGGAGGGGCGCCGCCTCCCTGAGGCACGACCGGCACCGCCCGTCGAGCACCGCAGGAGCTGATCCACGCCATGAGCGGCGACCATACGACCAGGCCCGTGCACGGGACGGCGGCGGGCGCCGCGTACGTGGCGCTGCCGCCCACCGCGGTCGACGCGACCGCGTCCGGGCCGACGCGGCTGATGATCGCCTGGCCCGGGTTCGACCCGCCGCGCACCGCGGCGGCGCTGGCGGCGGCGATCCCGATGACGGGCGTGCCGGTGTGGCGCGTCCACCTCGACCTGCCGGGCCGCTCGCCGGGCGGGCTCGGCTCCGGCGCGATCCTGGAGAACGAGGCGATCGAGGCCTACGGCCGCGCGGTCGAGCAGGCCGCGGCCGGGCTGCCCGCGGCCCTCGCGGAGATCCGCCGCGACCTAGGGCTGCCGGACGGGCCCGTCGCGCTCGCCGGGTTCAGCGCGGGCGGCGCGGCGGCACTGCTGGCCGTCGCGCGCGGTGAGGTCGCGGTGAGCGCGGTCGCCGCGGTGGCGCCG